>CAZSTA010000197.1:371-6639 GCA_964609495.1 uncultured bacterium
TATCAAGGTTGGGATGCCGAGATGCCTCTTAGAATAGAAAAACCATGGTAGTTAATTATGGTTGAAAGATCAAAAACTTCTAAAAATCGAAATAGAGTATTTATCAGTGAGATCGCTATAATACTTGCTGGGGGAGCGATAGCTCTTCCTTTCGTGATATATTATATATTAATTAATACCCGCCTTACCCCTGGAGAATCTCACCATCTCACATTAATCCCTTTTTTAATTGTGCCAGCTATTATCCTGATTGGTCTATTCCTCCTCAGAAAACTTACCGAACCAATAGACAAATTCCTCCTATTAGATGAGACGAAGAGGGAGATAGAAGAAGATATTCTCATCAGAGCTCACATAAGAGCTTTAAATATGCCTCTACTAGTGACCATAACGCTATTAACGGTCGTCATAGTCGGTATTCTTCTAGGAACTATTTATATGATTCTAGCGGCAGGAAGCGATGTTTCTACTGCTTTCAATATGTTCTTTAGCGCCCTTTTAGGCTTAATCCCTTTAAGTTTTTATGTCCTCTTTATTAGCGAGTCCAAATCGAGACAGATATTGAGAAGGATCGTCTTAAAAAGGAAAGGGGATACCTCTCTTCCGCCCCATAAGGTGATGAAATTTAATCTCCAGATCAGACTCCTCTCCATATTCCTAGTGATAGTCCTATTTCCTATGGTAAATCTGGGTATCTTGTCTCGCTATCGAGCCGAGGAAGTTCTATTACGCACTACTGAAGACCTGCTGAGTTCAGCCACCTTCCAATTAGGACAAGGGATCAATCTATTGGGAAGATATATAAATAACGAAGAGGAACTGTTGAAGATAGTTCAATCTCAGTGGGAGGATATGTATAGAGTTGAAAAGAAGATCCCCTTTCTTATAAATGAGAGGGGAGATATGATATTAAGTTCTGAGCCAACTATTGCCGAACAATTATGGAAAGCGCTTCAAAATGAATGGGAATCTGCAATAAAACGTTCCCCAGATAAATCTCTTAACTTGAAGGTAGCTTCAGAGGGATCAAGGCTCTTGGAAATCCGAAACTTAAACTACATAGTAGGGTGGACTAAGCTCCCGAATAAAGGGTGGATCGTATTACAGGCTCAACCCTTATTTTATCTTCATAAACAGCTAAAGCTTTTAGTTAGACGGATCACGATGATAGTAGTGATAAGCCTGGTAGCAATCTTCTTCATAGCGATCTTCTTTGCCAGGAGCGTAACCCTCCCCATCTCTCAGGTAGTCTCCATCCTCAAGGATATCGCTCAAGGAGAAGGAGATCTCACCAGACACCTGAATATCCAGACCAATAACGAGATCAGCCTTCTATCCACTTGGTTCAACAAGTTCGTTGATAGCATCTTGAGGATAGTATCTCAGGTGAGGGATGCCTCCTTGAACGTTACTTCCTCAGCCCAGGAGTTATCATTAGTAGCTGAGGACATCAATGCAGGGACGGAGGAAATATCGGCAGCGACGGAGGAGGTGACCTCGGGAGCGGAGGTGCAGAACAAGAGGGTGATGGAGACTTCGAGGACGCTGGAGGAGATGGGGGAGTTGATGGCGGAGGTGAGGAGGCAAGCGGAGAGGTTAGGGGAGGCGAGCAGGAGAGCGGATGAGGTAGCGAAGGCAGGGGGAGAGGCTGTGGGGGAGATGGTAGCGAAGATGGATAGGATAAGGGAGGTGACGGATAGGTCTTCCTATATAGTGGAGAGGTTAGGGGAGAGATCACAACAGATTGGGAAAATCGTCTCTATCATCACCGAACTAGCAAGACGAACTGATATGCTGGCTTTGAACGCGGCGATAGAAGCTTCTAAAGCTGGTGATTATGGTAGAGGCTTCGCAGTAGTGGCAGAGGAGGTTCGAAGCCTAGCGGACAGTTCAGGGAGTAGTGCCCTTCAGATCAGGAAGATAGTGAGCCACATCCAAGAGGAGACCGAGGAAGTCATCTCCTCAATGAAGAGGGGAGTGGTAGAGGTAGAGGAGGGAAGAGAAGTAGTAGCTAAGACTGGAGAAGCTCTCCAACAGATAGTTGATATGGTTCGAGAGATGGCTACTATGATCGAGCAGATAAGGGCCTCAGTTCAAGGGCAAGTCCAATCTGCCCAGAGGGTAGTAAAAGCGATAGATGAAGTGAGTGTGATAGCGGAGGAGAATGCCTCCAGTGCTTCTCAGGTGTCTGCCACGATAGAGGAGCAGGTGAGGTTGACGGAGAGGATGGTCGCTTTCTCTGAAGGTATGGAGCAGATGTCCGATAACCTCCGCAAACTAGTCTCCACCTTTAAACTCAACAGGCTTGGAGTGGCATTTCAGAGCTTCTCAAATCCCTTTTTCCTGAGCATGAAGGATAGTATTGAGGATACTGCTCCGAAGCTAGGAGTGAAAGTGACCATCTCTAATGCCGAATATGATCTATCCCAGCAACTCAGAGCAATAGAAAGATTCATCCTTGAGAGAGTCGACGCGATCCTCTTGAATCCAGTTGACAGTTGGCGAATAGCTCCCGCAATCAGAGCAGCAAATAAGATCGGGATCCCGGTGATCACTATGGATGTCAATGCTTTAGGAGAGGAGATCGAGATCGCTTCTTTCATAGCCTCCGATAACTTCCAAGCTGGGCAGTTATGTGCTGATTATATAGTTTCTAAATTAACGGGCAGAGGCAAGATAGCTATTCTCGGTTGGGCGGAGATGGAGAGCTGTATTAAGCGACAGGATGGATTCAAGGCTTATCTAGGTAGATATCCTCAAATAGAGGTAGTAGCGGAGATCGACACCCAAGGAGATATGAATTTAATAGAGAAAGCGATGACTGAGATATTGAGAAAGACCCCAGATCTTGAGGCTGTCTTTGGAGTTAACGATCCGATAGCCCTAAGAGCTTGGAAGGTAGTAAAGGAAGCTGAGAGAGAGCGCGAGGTATTTACAGTGGGAGTAGATGCTAATCCAGAGTCGATAGAGGCGATCAGATCTCAGCAGGGATATGATCTTACTATTGCTCAATTCCCTCGAGCGATAGGGAGGAGAGCTATAGAGACAGTATTCGATATTGTGGCGGGAAGAGAGGTAGAGAAAGAGCAACTTCTCAAAGTTATGCCGATCACTATAAATAACCTCGATAGTTATCAAGGTTGGGATGCCGAGATGCCTCTTAGAATAGAAAAACCATGGTAGTTAAAAAGGGAACTTTTTTACCTTGAGTCCTATTGATTGCAAAAGTTCCCTTTTAGCAGTCTCGATAGATAAAGCTCACGTTTAGACGTGAGCCACTAATTTTTAGACGGCGGAAGAATCTGCAAGCTAGAAAGGAGAACAAACCTATGGAGTGGTTTAAGGGTGGTAAAATAGATAATATATACTTTTTAAGATTAGATCGGGGAGATGATATCCAACATTGTGTTGAGGAGTTAGCCAAGAAGGAAGACATTCAATCGGGAGCAGTGATATCTGGAATTGCAACGCTATATGAGACTCATTTGCATATGGTTACCACCACCGACTACAACCCAGTAGAGGAATTTGTAAAGATGAAGGGTGCTTTAGAAGTAACCTCCATTAATGGAATCATCGCTGATTATCAGCCTCATCTCCACATCACCGTTTCGGATACCAAACAAGCTTACGCGGGTCACCTGGAGCCAGGATGCTTAGTTCTCTATCTAGCGGAGCTAGTCATAGTGAAATTCGCCGGGATTGAACTGACAAGAGTGCCAGATGAATACGGAATCAAACAATTAAAAGCCAAGGAGTGATATGTCCAAGCGCTAAATTTTAAATATTAAAGAGAGCTTGTCCTCTTACTATCCACAATGAGTGTTACCGGCCCATCATTATATATCTCGACTAACATCATCGCTTGGAACTTACCAGTTTGGGTAGGGATTCCCTCACTCCTCAGATAATCCGTAAAACGCTCATACAATTCCTCAGCTAACTCAGGGGGAGCCGCCTCGGTATAGCTTGGTCTCTTCCCCTTACGGCAATCTCCATAGAGCGTGAACTGAGATATAACTAAAGCCTCATCCCCCATATCCAAAAGGGATAGGTTCATCTTGCCATCTCTATCAGGGAAGATCCTCAAGCCAGCGATCTTCCTCGCTAGGTATTGGGCATCCTTCTCAGTATCATCCCTCTTAACTCCTAACAAGACCACAACTCCTGGGCCTATCTTACCTAAGACCTCTTCCCCCACTGAAACCTGTCCCTTAGTTACCTTCTGCACTACAGCTCGCAAATGACCTCTCCTTTCCTGACTACTCCCTCCTCACTAGAGGTATTCTAACGATAAAGGTTGCTCCTCCCTTCTCATTGTTCATCACCTTTATATTTCCTTGATGATCCTCCTCTATTATTCGTCGAGTGATCGCTAATCCTAAACCAGTTCCCGAGGTTTTAGTGGTAAAAAAGGGCTTAAATATGTTATTCATATCCTCCTCTGGAATCCCACTTCCCTCGTCAGATACCACTATTGTCACATAATCTCCATCTTTTTGTATTTTAACTAGGACGTCCTTGCCATCAATCGTAGCTTCGATGGCGTTCTGAATAATATTCATAAAAGCTTGCTCCAGACGTCTTTGATCAATAACGATTGGAGGTATAGAGGGGTCCAGCTCCTTGATCAGATTTACCTCGGTATCTCCCACTAAATCCATAGCCAGAGCTATAGAATTTTTTAGAGCTTCATTTATATCTCCTTCTGCCAATTCCGGGGGAGTTTGATGAGCACAATCCGACATCTCCACCATTATCTTCTCTAACCTGGCTACCTCTCTGATCATAATATCAGCATATTTCTTATTCGGATCATCATCAGCCAACTTATTCTGAATCCTTCTAGCAAAACCACCTATTGACACTAAAGGATTCCTGATATCATGGGCGACTCCAGCCGCTATCTCCCCCAAAGCAGCCATTCTCTCGGCTTTCAGCAATCTGTCTTGAGTTTGATGCAAGGTGAGAAGAGCGGACTCTAATCTATAGTATAACTGGGCATTTTCTATAGCTAAGGCAGCCTGATTAGCAAAAGTTGACAAAGAGAGGGCTTCTCTCTCCCCTATGCTCTGCCCACTTGGTCCATTATCGACCGCGATCGCTCCTAAAATCTTACCCTTAGCTTCCAAGGGTATCGTAGCGAAAGGACCTATTTCCTCAACCGAGACATTCGTCAGAAAGAAGTTTGTTCTATATCCAGAAGTAATATCTCTTAAGGTGAAAGGTTTTCTCTCCAATACTGTATCCGCAAGGATTCCCGCCCCTTTAATCAGGGGTATCCTTATCTTCTTGACATATCTATCATCAGCATAACCTATCGCCACTTTACCTTCTAACATATCTCCATCTTCACTTATCAAGCACAACATAGCTCGATCGAAGCCCAAGCCCTCATTGATACCCTTCACTATTATATTTAGTATCTCCCTTAAATTAAGAGTGCTAGTCATAGCTCTACTGATATCCTGGATTATAGTTAACTCCCTTAGTTTATTGTCTAAAAGATTATTAATGCTATGAAATACATCCATATGTGATAGGATCTTAGAAGGAGGAAGTAGAGCAGGATCAGGACGAGGAGGGGTATCCTTTACCAATCTTGCCACTTCATCTAAAAGGGTGTATGGATTAAAAGGTTTAGTAATATAGGAATCGGCTCCAGTAGCGAATCCATATAACTTATTCCTTTCCTGGACTTGAGCGGTAAGTAAGATAATGGGGATCGTCTCCGTTCTAGGATTATTCTTGAGCAGACGACAAGCTTGATATCCGTTCATCTGAGGCATCAGAATATCTAAAATTATCAAATCTGGCAACTCCTGATCTGCTATCTGAACTGCCTCTAAACCATCACGAGCGGAGATAACCTCATAACCTTTTAATTCCAAAGTCGCAGTTACCAATCTAACTATATTAGGTTCATCATCTGCTATTAAGACTTTTCTCTTACCCATTATATGAATAACCCCCTACTCGATATCCGTTTAAGGCCTCTTAGATTATGTGTATCTTCATTTTAATACATTTTTTTCTCTTTGTCAACCTGGAAAACGACCATTCCACAAAAATTGGGGATCCAAAATATTTATATGTTAAACCGATCTTCTTAAGAAGGAGTTGTGTAAAACCTAGAGCTTTATCGATAATAATGCTCGCTTAAACTATTTGGAAGCATATAGAATCGGGGATCAAAAAGTCTTTACTTCGTGATGATTTCAGATCGAGTTATAACTCCCCCTCACCCTGGCCCTCTCCCACGAGGGGA
>CAZSTA010000198.1:0-6546 GCA_964609495.1 uncultured bacterium
TTTAACCTTGAGTCCTATTTGAAGCAAAAGTTACCTTTTAAGGGTGAGGGGGGATCATATCTTGAACCCACTAGCGAAAAACCGAGAATATAATACTCCGATTATCTGCTCAAAGATCAAAAGGGGGAACTGAAGAAGTAACCCCTCTCCTTTGAGAGATGAGATATTAATCAAACATAGTATCTTGCTTTCTTAAATAAACATTCTCCAATAATCCTATCGCCATGCTAAAGACTAGGAAGGAATTCCCCCCGTAGGTTATAAAGGGTAAAGGCATCCCCGTGATCGGCATAATCCCCATTGTCATACCCACGTTTACAAATATCTGGAAGAAGAGCATCGAGACTACGCCGATTGCCAAAATACCACCTAACCCATCCTTAGCTTGCTCCGCGATTATCAAACCTCGCCAAAGAATAACTACATAGAGGAATAGCAAGGCAACTCCTCCCATAAATCCTAGCTCCTCCCCTACTACCGCGAAGATGAAGTCAGTATGTTGGTCGGGCAAGAAGGAGAGCTGACTCTGAGTTCCAGCGAATAATCCTTTCCCCCATAGACCACCAGAACCGATTGCTATCTTCGATTGAATGAGTTGATAGCTAGCTCCCAAAGGATCTAAATCTGGATAGAGAAAAACCAACATCCTTCGTTGTTGATAGGCTTCCAGACGAGGCCAAAGTAGTAGAACTATGATCGCCCCTAACCCAACCAAACAGATGAGATGGAAAATGGGAATTCCGCTCATGTATAACATCCCTATCAAGATCGCGACTAGGACCAATGCGGTCCCCAAATCGGGTTGTTTGAGAATTAGGAGTAGAGGGATCATAACTATAAAGCAGGATATAGCTGTATCGAATACCCCATCGAGTTTGCTGAGCCGCTTCCCAAGGAATTTGGCTAAAGCGATGATAATCGCTATCTTTGCTACCTCAGCGGGCTGAAGGCGAAAGACTTTTAAGTTTATCCACCTTTGAGCACCACGCGTGATATTTCCTATAATAAAGACGAAAATTAGGAGTAGAATTACTCCTACATAGATCAAGTTCGCGTAATTCCCAAGGAATCTATAATCGATCAGGATCATTATCATCAAGGCCACTAGCCCCACCAATATCCACATCATCTGCTCCTTGACGAAATAGAAAGGATCGCCGTAAACTCTGGTCGCCATGATCTTGGAAGCGGAATATATGATTATCAATCCATAACAGGATAATAGTATATATGATAAAAGTAGGGTATAATCTAATCTTCTCAATACTTTGGACATAATAATCTCTCCATCATTAAGGGGGAGGGATCCTCCCCTTCTATATCAATTATTTAGAGGCTAATCTATCTCCTTCCGAGGGGAGATCGAATATCCTCCTTAAGATCTCTTTAGCGATAGGAACTGCGGTATAACTTCCTTCCCCGCCATGTTCCACAAGCACTGAGATGACTACCTGAGGGTTGTCATAAGGAGCATAAGCTATGAACCAGGCATGATTATCACCATGGGGATTTTGGGCAGTTCCGGTCTTTCCCGCAATGGGTAGCTCCTCCATCCTTATTCGCCGGGCAGTTCCTCTAGTTCCAAAGACCGCTAGGTAAAGACCTAGACGAATAGCTCGAATGGTATCGGGAGAGAAGGATAATTTTCTTATTATCTGAGGTTTGAAATCACGTAGGACTTCGCCAGTGGGAGAGGTGATCTTCTTCACTATTTGAGGCTTATATAAAGTCCCCCCATTAGCGATAGCACTCATCACGTTCGCCATTTGAAGGGGGGTCGCCATAACGAACCCTTGCCCAATGGACATATTCACGGTATCACCAGGGAACCATGCCGTATCCCAAGTTTTCTTCTTCCACTCTGGAGTGGGGATTATCCCACTCATCTCATTAGGAAGATCTATACCTGTTTCCTTACCCAATCCCAATTGCTTAGCATAATGAGCGAGTTTCTTTACTCCCACCTCATATCCCAGAGTGTAGAAATGGACGTTACAGGATTGTTCTATCGCTTGAACGATGTTGAGGCTTCCATGACCACCCGGTTTCCAGCAATCATATTTCCATTTCCCCAAGTAGAAGCTACCTGGACAGTTTATGACTCTCCCCCTCCTGATTTCCCCCTCCGGAGATATGTCGATGTAAGTTTTGCCCTCCTCTAAAGCCGCGTAAGCAGTTACGATCTTGAATAGAGAACCAGCGGGGTAGCCAGATAAAGCTCGATTCACCATAGGGAAGTTGGGATCATTATGGAGAGCCTCCCAATCCTCAGCGGATATGCGATCATTGAAGATATTAGGGTCAAAGCTAGGCTCACTCGCTAAGGCTAAGATCTCCCCGGTGCGCGGATCCTCTACCACTACAGTGGCTATCTTGTCACCTAGAGCCTCTTCAACTATGGTCTGAATCTCCGCATCTATAGTCAAAATGATATTATTACCGGGGGTGGGATCTTTGGTACTCAAAACCCTCAAAATTCGATTATGGGTATTGACCTCTAGAACTTGACCTCCAGGCTCTCCTCTTAGGAAACCTTCATATTCCTTCTCTACTCCCATCTTGCCGATCTCCTCGCCCAAGCGATAATCACTGTATTGGGGATTCTCCAGCTCCTCCTTAGTGATGCCGCGTATATATCCTAGGATGTGAGTAGCGGTCTTCCCTTGGAGATAAGAGCGTCGAGCTTCTACCTCTACTGTTATCCCCGGTAATTCCAAATTGTGTTCCTCTAGAATCACAACCGTCTTAAGGTCCACGTTCTCCTTCAGTTTGATTGGGAGATAAGAAGGAGTGTTAGAGTTCAAAACAGCATCTTCTAGCAGTTTGATATCCCAGTTGAGAAGTTCGTTAAGTTTGAGGAAGACCTCCCTTTGCTTATCCTGGCTCATCCTTTCCATAGTAACCACATAGGAAGGACTATTGGCCACTAGAGGTCTCATATATCGGTCGAAGAGCAGACCTCGAGGGGCAGGTATCCAAACCTTGCGTATCCTATTTTTCTCTGATAGTTGCCCGTACTTATCATGGCTTATTAATTGCATAGAGAATAATTTGCTTATCAAAACAAGGAAAGCGAAGATAATAATTAAGCCAAAGATGATAAGGCGACGGCGCAATATTTCGGAATTCACATCAACTCTCCTTAAGGGGGAGGAATCCTCCCCTCTATTTTAAGGATCTGCTTACCCTCTGTAACCATATAAGGATAAAGGGAGTAAGTGCTATGTTATAAAGGGAGGTGAAGAGGAAAACATCTATTAACCGTCCCCAATCAGGATTACCTAATAATCCCCAGAGATTGGAGAGGATAAAGATCGCGAGATTATGAAATATACTTGCGATGAATACTATCACTACCGAGACTATCAAATTCTCCTTGAAGAAATTAGGGCTGTACCAACCTACGAAGAATGCGATGAGAGTCTTTGTTAAAGCATTCATTCCCATCATTGCGGCCGAGAATATATCTTCGAGTAGCCCCGCGATGAAGCCGAATATAGCCCCTTTCTGAGCTCCCTGATTGAGACTGAAACAGACTGAGAGAATTAAGAGTAAATCGGGTTTAATCCCCTTAATCACTAAAATATCACTTACCTGAAGGATAAGACATATTAAAAGTATTCCCATCAGAGATAATATCTGCCTCGGCAATCTTCTATCCTTCATCGGGATGTTCCACCTCAGCGGTATGGTCGCTAGCTTTTATAATGAGAACCTCCTCCAATTTAGCGAAGTCAACGCGAGGTTTTACTTCGACCTTTTGCATCAATCCAATGTTGTCCTTAGTGACCTTCATGACATCTCCGATGATCAAGCCTTTCGGGAATATCCCACCTATCCCAGAAGATATTATAATGTCATCCTTCTTGACCTGAGCTCTGCTCGATAGGTATTTCATCTCGCATAAAAATCCCCAGGATTTCCCTACTATTACTCCCTCATCCCTAGATCTCTGCACTATAGCTCCTACTGAGCTTGTATGATCGATTATAGACATAATATGAGCGGTATGAGCGGATACCTTTACCACTCTTCCTACCAGGCCCTGATGGCTTACTACCGGCATATTCCCAGCTACCCCATCGGCAGACCCTTTATTAACAATTATGTTTCTGAACCAATTACTGGGATCTTTCCCGATAACCTCGGCGGTGATCCTCTCTCCTGGTATATCGGAGGAAAACTTCAACAGTTCACGTAATCTCTCGTTAATTATCTTCTGCTCTTGCAGTTCACTCAATCTTGTATTAAGTCTAGCAACCTCTTCTCTGAGCCTTCTGTTCTCCTTCTGTAGATATCCTACTCTAGTCAGGGAGAACCAAAAGCGACCGATGACTCTGGTAACTTTACCGAATAAATTTTGCGGAACGGAAATCACATCCATAATAACCGATTCTAGCCCACTAGTTCTAGTAGGTCTTGCCGCCTGCACAAACATCAGACCCAGAGATAAAATCACTAGAATCACCAAGGTTATTATTCGTTTATCCAACCAGAATTGTAACAAGGCTATCGCTTCCCTTTGCTTATTAATTCTCCCCTATTATATATGCTTCTCAGCGCCTTTGGGTTATCTAACACCTTTCCAGCTCCGTATGCTACGCAGGATAGAGGGTCTTCCGCCACTATCACTGGAATACCCATCTCCCTAACCAACAGGATATCTAAGCCCTTCAGAAGAGAACCACCTCCAGCCATAACTAAGCCTCTGGTGGTTATATCGGCTGCTAATTCGGGCGGAGTGTTCTCTAGGGTGACCCGAACTGCTTCCACAATAGCGTTTATTGGCTCTCGCAGAGCCTCCCTAATCTGGGATTCGGTTATCTCTATCGTCTTGGGAAGTCCCTCCACCATATCACGTCCCTTGACCTCCATGGACATATCTCCATCTCTCTGACGGCAAGCAGTGCCTATCTTAAACTTTATCTCCTCAGCGGAGTGGAGTCCAATGAGAAAGTTACAATTCTTCTTCAAGTAAGATACAATAGCCTCATCCATCTCATCGCCCGCGGTCCTGATCGATCTATCAACGACGATCCCTCCGAGAGAGATTACCGCTACCTCAGTTGTTCCTCCCCCGACATCGACTACCATATTACCCACCGGTTCGTGGATAGGCAGACCAGCGCCGATGGCCGCGGCTATCGGCTCTTCCACTAAATATGCCTGTCTAACCCCTGCCTCTTTTACAACCTCTATGACTGCTCTCCTTTCCACCTCGGTGACTCCTGATGGGACGCAGATAACGACTCGAGGACGTCGAAATATAGCAAATCTATTTCTTACTCGCGAGAGGAAGTACTGTAGCATACTCCTAGTTATACTGAAATCAGTGATAACGCCATCCCTTATCGGTCTTATTACTTCGATATTAATTGGAGCGCGACCGATCATCCTTTTAGCCGCAATACCAACCGCTAGGACTTTATTCGATCCTCTCTCTACAGCTACGACCGAGGGCTCTCTCAGAATTATCCCTTTATGCATAACATAGACCAGGGTGTTCGCTGTTCCCAAATCTATTCCCAAATCTTCTCCAAATATTATCCGCATATTCAAATCGGTGTTCTCCTTTTCCAGAGGTAGATGGCTCCTCCCCTCTACCTCTCCTATATCAATTATTAGTAATTGAAAATTAGAATATCACTGCTGACCCGACTATTCTCTGCTTTCTAACTATCATCCTCTGTCTATATACAGATATCACATCTAAAACTGCACTTCGCTACACTATATATAATTATTATATTATCATCTTCTAGCGCGGAGTTTTGAGGTGACATCTATATATCCTTTTTCTCTCAGGCTAACATATCTTCCATCACCGATAATAATATGATCGAGTAGTTCTATACCTAAGATATCACCTGCTTGTCTCAACCTTTTTGTGACCTCGATATCCTCTTGACTGGGCTGAGGATCCCCACTGGGATGATTATGAGCAGCGATTAGAGAGGCACTAGAGCTTTTCACTGCTTCCTTAAAGCACTCGCGAGGATGAGATATGTTGGAATTGAGCGATCCTATAGATACAGTATTAATTTTGATCAGTCTGCCTTTAGTATCCAATAGAGCTACCTTGAAATGCTCCTCCTCTAAATATCTCATCATCGGCATCAGGATATTTACCACATCTTCTGGGGAACTTATCACCGGTCTTATCTCTTCGTTAAAGGCAACGAGTCTTTTCCCTAACTCAAAGGCAGCCATTATCTGAGCAGCCTTAGCTAATCCAACTCCTTTGGTAGTGCTTAATTCCCCGATCCCCGCTCTCGCTAGAGCAGGTAGGTTTCTGTAGGAAGCTATTAATCTCTCTGCTAAAGCTATCGCGCTTTCGGAGGAGCTCCCTGCCCTCAGAATAATAGCTAACAGTTCGGTGGTAGATAGGGACTCAGGGCCGAGCAGGGATAATCTTTCTCGAGGGCGTTGATCTGGGGGCAACTCTTTCAAGGTGGGGCGATATTTTATTATAGCCTCTCTAGCCAACAAGCTCTCTTCCCTCTCTATCTCCTCTTCTATTGCTATTTCGTCTCCTGCTCTGGGCCA
>CAZSTA010000199.1:0-6543 GCA_964609495.1 uncultured bacterium
GGAGTGGAGCTATCCAAATGGGCAGCGAGATATGCTAGTGATATGCTAGGAGTAGAGATATATAACGGAACATTAGAAGAGGCTACCTTCTCAGATTCCTTCTTCGACGCAGTTCATATCCATAATGTTTTGGAACATTGTGAAGATCCCTATAGTGTTCTTCTGGAGATAAAGCGAATCCTGAAAGTTGGAGGGATGGTTGTAATCGAAATTCCTAATGGGATGAGCATAATATCCAAGTTAAATATCCTTATGGGAAAGGGATACAAACCCCTTACACCTCCTCCTGAACACCTCTATTTCTTCACTCAGAAGACTCTAAGGGATATAGTCCTAAAGAGCGGCTTTGAGATAATCAAGGAGAAGCAGGAGAGTTTAGGCGATCCGATAAGGAGTTCGGCTTATCCTATAACCCTATCTAGCTCTTGGAAGGAGCAGATTTTGAAGTTAATATTTAGAATACATCTGGATATCCTCTTAAAAGCAGCCAATTTCCTCATCATAGTTGCTAGAAAGAGCAAATGAGTATAGACTTGAGAAAAGGAGTAGCTAAGAATACCTTCTTTGTCGCCTTCCTCAGCTTCGGAGGGATGATCCTAAATCTCCTGAAGGAGGTGATAATCGCCGCCAAGTTTGGGGCGAGCTATCATCTGGATGCCTTTCTGATCGCTTTCATTATCCCGACGTTTGTAAGCACTTTATTAATTGGCGGAATAGATTCGGCTTACATTCCAGTTATAACTAAATATCTCAAGAAAGAGGATAGATCGCAATTTCTCTCTATCACCAGAAATTTTTTAAGCACTTTACTCATAGTTCTACTATTCTTAGCGGTTATTATATGGCTCTCCTCTCCGCTCTTAGTTCATCTATTAGCCCCTGGTTTCTCTGCTAAAGTCTCCCATCTTGCTATGCAGATGATATGGATAACAACATCTGCTATTATTTTCATTGGATTATCTGGTGCGCTTTCTGCTATCCTGAATACCTTCGGCTTATTCACAATACCTGCCCTTGGCTCTATCGTATTCATAGGCACTTCCATAGTTACTCTGTTGCTCCTCGTCGAGAAGTGGGGCATATATAGTTTGGCGGTAGGGGTGACCCTCTCGGCAATAGCTCAAGTTCTGCTTTTGATATTATCTCCGATTAACAGGCAGAAATTATTCACCACTGTCTATTTCGGGCTTGCTCATCCCGAAGTTAAGAAGATTTACCAGATGCTCTTGGTGGTTATTCTAGGGAGGATGATCGCTCAAGCGAATCTGATCATAGATAGGGTGATAACCTCTGGATTACGAGAAGGTAGTATCTCCATTTTGAATTATGCTAATAGAGTAGCCTTCTTTCCCCTCACTCTGATCGTAGTCCCTATATCTACGATACTCCTTCCCAATCTATCCAGATATTTCAATGAGCGAAAACCCTCCGAATTTGCGAATCTTACCTCTGCCGCAATCAGATATATGTTGATGTTGATCATCCCTATATCAGTTGGTCTTATACTTCTTCGAGAACCGGTAATAAGGATTCTATATGAAAGGGGAGCTTTCGATAGATCGGCTACCTACTCTAGTGGAAATACCCTGATCTACTATGCTATAGGTCTCTTCGCCAACGGAGTCTATGTGATCTTAAATACTGCTCTGTATGCTATGGGTGAACCGATGATGGTGGTTAAGATAGGAGGGACAACCTTGATCTTCAATATCATCCTCGATTGCATATTGAGCAGGCTTATGGGAGTCTCAGGGATCGCCCTGACGACCTCTATAGTCAGCACGATCTGGATGATACTCCTAATAGCTCTAATGAGGAAAAGATTCGAGGGGATATGCGATCGAAAAATCCTCATAGCGGGCTTAAAGTTCTTAACTGTCTCCCTCATTATGGGAACGGCGATTTATTTTTATTCCAATTTTCCTCCTAACTTAATAGACATTGAATCGTTATCTGGCCAGATATTTCTATTGGGGACTTCTTCGCTGTTGGGATGCTTTATCTATCTGGGGCTACTATATCTTGCTAAATCTGAAGAATTGTTCTATCTTTTGAATTTAGTTAGGAATGTTCTGAAGATTTAAGAAATGCTGGTCAAAATACAGAATTTAGGGTATAATGTCAAGTGGGATGTCTTATGAAGTTGGTGTCTGCTAACATCTTGAACTATAATCAAAAGCATTATCTTTCGCCTTGTCTCGCTTCCCTCTTGGCTCAGACCTATCCCGAAATAGAGATAAACTTTATGGACAACGGGTCCTCTGATGGATCAGCTGAGTTCGTTAGGGAGAACTACCCCGAGATAAACTTGATCGAGAATAAGGAGAATCTCTGGTTCACTGGAGGACATAACAAGGGGATACGCGAGTCTAAGGGGGATTATATCCTCATTCTCAATACCGATATCGTTCTTCTGCCAAATTTCGTGGAGGAGATGGTCAAGGCGATGGAGAGAAGGGATGATAAGAAGATAGGGGCGGTTCAAGGAAAAATTTTTTACCTTCCTCCAGATCAGGAGAGGCCAAGGGAGGAGGGAGAGAGGATAATAGATACTACGGGGACCGTGATCTACAAGAGTAGGAGGAACTTCGATCGAGGGCAGGGGGAGAAAGATGAGGGACAGTATGATAGGATCGAATACGTCTTTTGGGCTGATGCTTGTGCTGGATTGTATAGTCGGGAGATGTTAGAGGATATAGCAGTAGAGGGAGAATACTTCGATGAGACCTTCCTAGCTTATCGAGAGATAATAGATATGGCTTGGCGAGCTAGAGCCAGGGGGTGGGAAGTGATCTATACTCCTTATGCCATCGCCCATCATCATCGTGGCTTCAGCCACGAGGCCAGAAGAAAACAGTCTCCCTTCATAAGGGAACTTTCCTATCGCAATAGATATCTAACCCTTATCAAAAATGATTCATTGAAAGGAATCATCAAAGGGCTTCCTCAATTAGCCGCCTTTGAGATAGCTATGTTGGGATACGTTCTCCTCGTTGAGCCTCATCTTCTCAAGGCTTTGTTTCAGGTATTCAAGCTACTACCTAAAGCTCGACGTAAGAGGAGGATAATTAGAAGTAGGCGATTAGTATCTGATGATGAGATATTGAAATGGTTTCTATAACCAAGATATTTAACAAAATCAATATATATTTGCTTATTATACTCCTCTTATCAGCGATATCTTGCCTCATCATTTATCAGAATGAACTGATAAATCGTGGTCCTCCTAAGTGGGATGAGGCTACTCACTTTATGTTCGGGGTCAGGATATATCAAGACATAGTGAGAGGAAAGTTCATCTTTTTCCTAGAGGATACTTTTAGGCAAGATTTATGGCCATTCGTCTATTCTTGGCAACTGGCGCTCTTCTTCCTCATAACTGGAGATTGCAGCATAACTTCCGCTAGAATCCTAAGCTTAATTCTCTTCTTCTTCTCATCATTAGTTCTATATGCTCTGGGAAAAGAGGTCACGAAGGATGACGATCGCTTGGCAGGTGCGATCACCAGCTTCCTATTCCTCATCTCTCCTCTGCCGATGTTATTCTCAGTAGAGGCTATGTTGGAGATGCCCGGATTGCTGGCCTCTTCCCTGGCCTTGCTAGCTTATATCAAAGCTAAGGAGAATAACAAGGGATTATATCTTTTGACCGGGTTTTTAGTAGCGGCTGTATTCTTAATAAAATATAATTTTGGTCTTCATCTTATAATTATGCTCATCATTATGTTTCTGGTGGATACTCGACTCAAACTTAAAAGGATTCTGTTAGAGGATAACCCCTACTCATATCTATTTTTGCCTTTGATTGGCATCCTGATTATATGGTTTGCCTTCCCCAGCTTTAAGTCGAAGATCTACCCGTTTCTTCTTCTGTCGGAAAGCACTACCTACTATCCCGCCTCGGAGTTCTACACTTGGAAAGGATTCATTTACTATCCTATCAGTCTATTCAAGGACTATAGTTCATCAGTATTCATCTTCGCAATAACTATTATCTCTTTTATATTATCCTTTAGGGAATGGAGAAACAGACAAGTTAAGATATTGCTCATCTTCTTCATCTCCGGGTTTTTGTCGCTTATGATTCTCTCCATTAAGCAAGGTAAATTTTTGATCACTATTATGCCCGCCCTATGGGTCCTCACTTCGAACCAGGTGACTAAGGCGATCTCGAAAGTTGCCAGAAGCCGATCTATGAAGTGGGGATTAGCGATCCTATCCCTGGTCCTAATAGTTCCTGGAATACTTAATTTATATGGAGGGCGACCCACAGACTCCGATGAGGATATAGATGTATATAGAGCTCTGGATTTCATCTCGGAGCAGATAGATCCCACTCAGTTCACCATGATCTTAGGGGAGTCCAACGATATAAGTCCAGATCTTGTTGACTGGTGGATGGTGAAAAAGACAGGGCTCTTTCATCGCGATTTGAGATTGATACGTCCATATCGCCCCCCTAGTTCCTCGACTTATGAGAGGGAATTGGATAGGATACTCAAAGCTATCGAAATCCCTTATATCGTTGCTATTGAGATGAAATCGGCAGTTCGGCGGGATTCTTGGGAGAAATGGGATGAAAAAATAGTTGGTTGGAGAGCCGCTTATATCGAGCCCCTTCAGAAGAGAGATGATTATCACCTAAGCGCGGCTAGAGAATTTACTAATCCAGAGATGACGATTAAGATCTATTCTAACTCTAAAGTCTTCGGTGAGGAGGTCAAAGATAAGTGAATATATTGATGCTCAATCCCCCATTCTTAGATAAATTCTCCCGCAGTCAGCGATCTCCGGCGGTAACTAAGAGCGGAACTTTATATTACCCTATATGGCTAGCTTATGCCACCGGTGCTCTGGAGGAGAGAGGGTTTCCCGTGAAGCTCGTCGATGCAGAAGCCCGAGGTTATAGTCTCTCCGAGGCGCTCGACGAGGTTCAGGATTTCAATCCCCACCTGATAGTGATAGATACCAGCACTCCCAGTATCTATAACGATGTTAAGGTTGCTGAGGCGATGAAGGACACCTTCAAACAGGCTTATGTCGTGCTAGTGGGGACTCACGTTTCCGCTCTTCCCACCGAGGTCTTATCGCTTAGCGATAAGATAGATGCTGTCGCTCGAAGGGAATATGACGAGACCTTGTGTGATTTAGCTTTTACCCTCGATTCCCAAGGAGATTTAACTCAGGTAGCAGGAATAAGCTTTCGACAGGGGAATGAGATAATCCACAATCCCGATAGGAAGCCCTTGGAGGATCTGGATTCCCTGCCCTTCGTCAGTAAGGTGTATCGGAAGCATCTTAGGATAGAGGATTACTTCTATGCTATCTGTCGCTATCCTCAAGTTGCTATCGTCACTGGACGAGGCTGTCCTTATAGATGCACTTATTGTCTATTTCCTCAAACGCTTCACGGAAGGAAAGTTCGCTATCGCAGGGTGGAGAGCGTGGTGGATGAATTGGAGTTCATAGCAAATGAACTCCCGCAGGTTAAAGAGGTCTTCATCGAGGATGATACCTTAACTGTGAATAAGAAGAGATGTTTGGAGCTCTCAGATGAGATATTGAGGAGAGGGCTGAAGATCACTTGGACAGCTAACTCCAGAGCTGACATCGATCTGGAAACGCTTAAAAGTTTGAAGGCGGCGGGATGTAGACTCCTCTGTGTAGGGGTGGAGAGTGGCGTCCAAGAGATATTAGATAACATTCATAAGGGGATAAAGCTGGATCAGATCAGGCAATTTATGAGAGATGCTAAAAAGGCAAAGGTCCTAATTCACGGATGTTTCTTAGTGGGAGGGCCAGGGGAGACGAAGGAGACGCTGAAGAAGACCCTTGATTTTGCTAAAGAGCTGAATCCTGATACCGTTCAATTCTTTCCCTTGATGGTTTATCCGGGCACCGAAGCCTATGAATGGGCTAAGACGAGCGGATATCTCACCACTCTTGATTTTTCTCAATGGCTGACTCCAGAGGGATTGCATAACTGTGTGGTGAGCAGACCCGGACTCTCGAACAAGGAATTAGTCGCTTTCTGTGATGAGGCGCGTCGCAGATTCTATTTACGCCCCCGATATATATTAGGCAAACTAAAGCAATCTCTCACCAACTCCGAGGAGGCTAGAAGGACATTTAAATCGAGCAGAACATTCTTTAGATATCTATTTAGATTGTCGTGACCCACCTCCAGCCTCTTAGATAGTTTTTGAGAAATTAATCGGACCGCCCTCAGAGGAGATAACTTATGATCCAGTTAATATTTCAAGGACATAAAATAAGAAGCTGGAGAGCTTAATGATAAACTCTCCAGCTTATTTAACCAATCTCTACTTATCTTTACTTAACTATCGCCATCTTCTCAAGAGCTTCCACTTTCCTCTCCTCATCTCTTGCTTCTAGCTTGTAGATATATACCCCATTGTCTATTAACTCTCCTTTCTCATCTAAGCCGTCCCATTCATACTCGTTGTATCCTGCTTCAGATGGCAATCCCTCTATCTTCCTCACTAATTCCCCGGCTACGGTGTAGAGCTTCAAGGTTACTCT
>CAZSTA010000200.1:0-6529 GCA_964609495.1 uncultured bacterium
TTCCTTCGTTCCGCTATAGACGGTCAAGCCATGATAAGGGGTGCAAAACTCCTCCTCGGGAGAGTAAGCGGTATTAAAGTAGTCCTCAGTGCCAGTGCCATAGATGGTTAGGGAATCATCTCCATCTATGAAGATCATATCATCTCCTTCCCCATACCAATCGTTCTTCTGCCTCTCGAAGCAATCGATGTTAAGGTTACAACCGACATAGTGACCTTTGCCCTCGGCCTCCAGGATTACATAGTTATCCTTTCCATCCAAATTGGGGGTCGTCCAGATTTTCATACCCGACTCAGTAAGTCTCAACTCTGGCTCCAACTCAATTAATGGTCCGGGAAGATCATCTCCCCATCCCTTAGTGGGATTCTCCCTCCGCCATTGGGAATGGAATCTCCCAAATTCCCCTTCTAATTTATCATACTCCTCATAATCGACATAGAAGTACACCACCCCCTCAGTTTCACACTCACTTGTTAGCTCTATCCTTGCTCCCTCGGAGAAAGGCATCGGGAAGAAGCAATTGAAAGCCATCCCATTGCGAGGACTCATAGAAAGCGGCAAGGAGGTGAAATTCTTCACTATCCCATGTCCGATCCCGAAGAAATCACCTATAGGAACCTCTACGCTGGGATTCTCCTCGCCATCCCAATACATCCTCAACAACAGTTTTCGGACATAGAGGACGGGTTTTTTACCTCCAAATACCTGCTCGAAAGATGCTTTCTCTCCAGGAGGAAGATCCTCTCTATAGAATCCAAGCGTCATCCAGATGTGCTTGATACATCCAGCTCCTTTAATATCGGCTAACACTTTCGTATCTCCCGGATTAAATTGCCACCTATCCATATTTCCTCCAGTCTTATCGTAACTGGATATCCTCTTCCTCCTATAATTCCTCAGTAATGGTAGATCTGCAAGTGATCCTGTTCCGAGTTTCATAAGATTTTATACCTCCTTTAAGATTTTGATTTATTAGCTAGCTCTAATCTTTTCAACTTGAGAAGAGCTAAACTCCCCCTATCAGCGACTCAACTTTTTTTATTTCTATCATAATCTATATCTTAGTTATAGCCATTATAATAAAGAATCATAGATATGTCAATAATATCAGAGGGAAAAAACTATTTCTCTTGACATAATACCTGACTCTATGCTATAATACAATGGGGAATCTATAAGATATTAGATATTTATGAGGTAAGAGGGGCTGAGTTACTTCAAAATCGGGAAAAGTTCGTCGATAATTGAAAACTAGCTCCGGTACCAGGATAACGCGAGGAGCGATTCTAATAATAAATTTGTCTATATGGAGGACGATAAATG
Organism: uncultured bacterium; assembly: GCA_964609495.1. Classification (GTDB taxonomy): domain Bacteria; phylum CAZSTA01; class CAZSTA01; order CAZSTA01; family CAZSTA01; genus CAZSTA01. The sequence continues at coordinate 1,324 of CAZSTA010000200.1, forward strand.
TCAGTAACTGTAAAGAAGCTGGGAAATTGCCAAGTTGAGCTGGAGATAACCATTCCTGCCGAGGAGGTAGATAGCGAATTTAAGAAGGTTTATAGAGATTATAGCGTCAAGGCAAAGGTCCCTGGCTTTAGACCAGGCAAGGTCCCTATAAGAGTGCTAAAGCGTCGCTTTGGCGAGGAGGTCTTTTCTCAAGAAGTGGCTAGTGAGCTTCTTCCCACGGCTTTTGAAGATGCTTTGAATGAGACAGATATAGAGCCATTCGGAGAGTACCCCGAACAACTCGAGGTGCTTCAGATCGAGGAGGGTAAACCCCTTATAGCTAAGGCTACCTTATCTGTTATGCCTATTGTAGTTTTAGGTGAATATAAGGGAGTCAGGGTCGAACCAGAGGAAGAATCTCCAGTGAGTGAAAATGATATAGAGCAGGTCTTATATATGTATCGAAAAGCGAATGCTCGATACGAGGTGGTAACGAAACGCCCAGTAGCAGTTGGAGATCGAGTTGTCATCGATTACAGCCTTATAGTGGATGATAGAGAACTCCCCCCGATCGAGGGCTATACCGTGGAGATCGGCTCTGGAAATTTCCTACCCGAGATCGAACATGCTCTCGTTGACGTCTCCTTAGGGGAGGAGAGGAAGATCTCGGTAAAGCTTCCTAAAAGCTATATTCAAGAGGAATTAGCTGGTAAGGAAGTCACCTTCAAGATCAAATTAAACGAGATCAAAGAAGCCTTCCTTCCCAGTTTAGATGACGAATTCGCGAAAGAAGTGGGAGATTTCGAGACTCTGGAGGATCTGCGAAAAGATACTAGAGATAGATTGGAAGAGCAAGCCAAACGGTCAGCAGATGGAAGATTAAAGAACAATATCTTGGATAAGATAAAATCTCTCTCTTCCGTTGAGATTCCTAAAGCGATGATAGATCATATATTAGAGACTAAGGAAGAAAGAACTAAGAAGGAATTGGCTATGGGGGGTACAGATTTCGACGATTACTTAACCGACCAAGGAGAGAGCCTCAGCACTTGGAGGACGAAACAGAGGAAGATTATAGAGGAAGATGTCAAGAGAGAGTTTATCTTAGAGGCTATCGCTGATGCCGAGGGGATAGAGGTATCAAATGAGGAGCTCGAGGAGCAAGTCAATCTCATCGCCGCTCAGAGTGGTCAAAATCCGCTACGGCTCAAAAATAGGATGGCGGTGAGCGGAGAGTTAAAATCATTGCAACAAAGCATGAGATACGGGAAGGTTTTAGATTTCCTCAAGGAGAACGCGAAGATCGGAAGCTCTCTTATAATAACCCCTGATCAGGATTTGGTGAATCCTTCATCCGATTCTAATATAATCATACCTTAACCATAAAAGGTAACTACTTTATTAAGGAGGATTTAGTTTATGAGATGGGATCCTATTCACAATTCAAGTTATCAAGGGCCTATCCTAGTGCCCAATGTGATCGAACAGACACCTCGAGGAGAGAGGTTTTACGATATCTACTCCAGATTGCTTAGAGAGAGGATCATCTTCTTAGGAGACGAGATTAGCGATCCAATGGCGAATACGGTCATCGCTCAGTTGCTTTTCCTAGAGGTTAGCGATCCCGACCGGGATATATACCTCTATATTAATAGCCCCGGAGGATTAGTATCTTCTACCTTAGCAGTTTATGATACTATGCAGTATATCAAATCCGATGTGGCTACTGTATGCATAGGACAGGCGGCAAGTGGGGCGGCGGTACTTCTTGCCGCCGGAGCAGAGGGGAAGAGGTTCGCCTTACCCAACTCCCGGCTGATGATCCACCAGCCTCTAGGAGGAACGCGAGGGCAAGCTACGGATGTTGAGATCCTTACTAAGGAACTACTCCGAGCGAAGAATAAGCTGAATGAGATTCTAACGTTGCATACTGGTCAGCCTTTAGAGAGAATAGAGAGGGATACCGATAGGGATTTCTTTATGTCGGCTGAGGAGGCTAGGGATTACGGTATCATAGATGAGATCTATACGAAGAGGGAATAAGACCGATTTGAATAGGTTTCGGAAGTAGATGAGTAACTATCGCGACTAGTGAAGCGAGGTCATTTTTTCTCTCGGCTAGCATTTGAGATTTAAGTCTGGGAATATTTCGTTCATCGGTAATATCAAACCAAAGAGGTGACGTATGTTCAAATTTGGAGATTATCAAGACCAGATTCACTGCTCGTTCTGTGGAAAAAAGCAGGGGCAAGTAAGGAAGCTCATAGCTGGTCCTGGAGTATATATATGCGATGAGTGTATCGCCTTGTGCAATGAGATAATCAATGAGGAATTAGAAGAGCCAGAAGATTTCTCTCTAAAGGATTTACCTATCCCGGAGAAGATCAAGAAGATATTGGACGAACATGTTATCGGACAGGAGAAGGCGAAGAAGATACTCTCTGTCGCTATATACAATCACTATAAGCGGATAAAGAGGGGGTATAAGAATAGCGATGTGGAGATCGAGAAGAGCAATGTGGTTATGATTGGTCCTACCGGCTGCGGTAAAACCCTTCTTGCCCAAACTCTGGCTAAGATCTTGAAGGTCCCTTTTGCTATCGCGGATGCCACTACCTTGACCGAGGCTGGCTATGTAGGCGATGATGTGGAGAACATACTTTTGAGGCTACTTCAAGCCGCTGATTATGATTTAGCCCAAGCGGAAAGGGGCATTGTTTATATAGATGAGATGGATAAGATTGCTCGTAAGAGTGAAAGCCCATCTATAACCCGCGATGTATCAGGAGAGGGAGTTCAACAAGCCTTGCTCAAGATATTAGAGGGAACAAATGCGGCTATTCCTCCTCAGGGAGGAAGGAAACATCCTCAGCAGGAATTTATTATGATGGATACCTCGCGAATTCTCTTCATCTGCGGTGGTTCATTTGAGGGACTGGAGGATATCATAAAATCCCGCCTTGATAGGAAGACAATGGGCTTCGGAGCAGATATCAGGGGGGGAAATGGTGAAGAACAAAACGAGATAATATCCAAAGTTATGCCGGAAGATCTCCTTAAATTTGGCCTAATACCTGAATTAGTGGGAAGATTACCGGTTATTGCCACCTTAGATTACCTAGATGAAGAGGCGATGATTAACATCTTAACCGAACCTAAGAACGCTTTAGCAAAGCAATATAAGTGGTTGTTTGCTCTGGAGGGAATCGATCTTAAGTTCGAGGATGAGGCTCTGATAGCTATCGCCAGGGAGGCTATGAAGAGGAAAACAGGAGCTAGAGGATTGAGAGCGGTGATCGAAGATGTGATGTTGGACATTATGTATGAAGTTCCCTCTATGATTGGGATTCAAGAATTCACCATTACTGAGGATATAGTTCTACGTAAGATTAGTCCTACTATGGCTCTTAAGAGTGCCCAAAATTTAGCTAAATCGGCTTAGATATAGCTAGGCATTTGGGTTGTAAGATTAGGAGTGATCGCTTTGGCCAACCAAGATGGGGATCTCACTAAAACTGTAGAGCGGCTTAGAGGAAGGATATTGAGGCTCAATCAGACCTTCCAGAGGCAAGTCCAGTTGGATAGTCAGCTTGAGGTGAAGAATGAGGAGCTTAAAGCCACCCTTGAGAGACAAGAACAGAGAATTAGAGAGCTTGAGGAGACGCTACAGAGTCAAGTGGAGGAGATAGCCAACCAGACTATATTGCAGGATACAGAATCTCTAGCTGTAACTCATCAGGAACTTATGGAGAAGAATTGGGAGCTAGCTAAGGAGATCGAGAAATTAAAGGCTAAGCTTGAAAGAGCCGAAGCTTTTCCGGTTCAAACCGAGGGGACAACGGAGCTTGAAGAGGAGATATCGAGGCTTAAGTTTGAGATAAGGGAGATGAAGGATGCGGCAGCCTCTTTTAAAGATACCATAGCGACGTTGGACCGGGATAAACGGGAAGTGGAGGAGGAAGTTGAGAGATTAAGGAAGGAACAATTAGCTCCCGGTGAGGATCTGGAAGAGCTCATCAAACGTAACGGAGAGTTGACTGAAGAGATAACACATCTGAGAGAAGCCCTATCTGAACAGGGTACTGCGGCAACAAACGTCGATTATGACGAGTTATTAGAGACTAAAAATGGGCTTTTAGAGAAGAATTGGGAATTAGATCAAACTAACCGTCAATTACAAAGCGCTAAAGTAGAACTGGAAGCCAAAGTTCAACTGCTCCAAACTCAGTTGGAGAGAGGTTCTACTATCTCCTCTGAGGAGGAGATAACGAGTAAAGAGCAGTTGGATAAAGCCAATCGAGAGCTCACCGCTATCAATCAAACCCTTACCCGAAAGACTCTAAAATTGTATGCGATAAATCAAAATGCCAAGGTGATATTTTCCTCCTTAGAGCTCGATGATAATATAGGGCGTCTAATAGAGATGTCTAAGCGCGCTATAAACTTAAGAACTTGCGCGATATTTCTCTGGGATGGGATAGTAAACAAATTCGTTCTGAAAGCCGCTGATGGCATTTTAGAGGGAGAGGAGGAGCTAGCTTTTAGCAGGGATGTTTGGTGGATAGAGCAAGCTTTCAATACAAAGAGGCCTGTCTATATTTCTGATACCTGGCAAGAGCCCAATTTTAAGCCGACCTGGATGGAGGATACAACCCGCTCCTTCCTCTGCCTACCCTTAGAGGCAGAAGAGCGGACTATAGGGATTATGATCCTAGAGCATAATATCCCTGAAGCTTTTACCAAAGATAATGTCGAGTTCTTGGCTGATATGCTCTCCCTGGTCTCCATCGCGATTGAGAATTCTATCTTCTTCAGCAAAGTGAATCGGAGAGTTAAGGATCTCTTCGCCCTCTATGACGCGGGAAAATCATTCCTTTCCACTTTAGATGTAGAGATAACATGTCGCTATCTGCTGTCATCAAGCGTAAAGGCAGTGAGTGCGAAAACAGCCGCTATTTATCTGATAGCTGGAGATTCTCCAGACAATCTACTGTTATATATGGCAATTGGAGAGAAACAAGATAATATCAGCAACGATGAGATCACCTTAGGAGAAGGCATAATTGGTTCAGCCGCTTTAGAGGGGCATCCCAGTCTCCTTCTAGCTGAGCAAGCAGACGGATTAATAGAGGAGACAGGTTTCGAGTTAAAGTCCTGCTTAGTAGTTCCCCTCCTAACCGAAAAAGCTATTCTAGGAGTCTTACAGGTTGTGGATAGGACAGATGCG
>CAZSTA010000201.1:0-6476 GCA_964609495.1 uncultured bacterium
AAAGAAAATACCACCACATACAAAAAAAATCAATAAAAAACACTATCCATACTATAAACAAAACCAAAAAATATAAAATAACGAGGAGTATAAAATATTATCCTTGACAAATGGCGCTCGAGATGTAAAAGAGATAATTAGAATCAGCAATCTAGGAGAGTTTGCTACCTGCAAGCTCTTATACGGATTACTATCCTCGGGACTGATTCGCCGGGTGGGAGAGAGTAGCTCGAGCGCCCTTGATAAAGAGGAAAAAACGATAATGCAACATAGAGATCTGGGAGAAGCTTTCTTCAAGATAGGGATGTTCGAGGAGGCCTTGCGAGAATATAAAGAGATAACGAGGAAAGATGAGGAATCTCTCGATGCTTATCTCTACCTGGGGCTTATTTCTTATCTCCAGAAGAGATATGATGAGGCTATCAGATACTATGAGAAAGCGATCGAACTCGATCCTCAAAATGCGAAGTTGCATAATAATCTGGGAGTAGTCCTGGAGAGGCAAAATAAATATGAACAAGCGGCTAAGGAATATCGTTCGGCAACTAAATTAGCTCTCCAAAATGCCAAGGCTCATAATAACCTGGGGAGGATCTATTATAAATATAACGCCTATCAATTAGCCCTTCGGGAATTCGAGAGTGCTCTCGGGAGCGATCCGAAGTTGGTAGAAGCTTATTTCTATTTGGGTTTGATCTATATCAAGGAAAGGGAGTATGACAAAGCTCTTTCTACCTATCGTAAAGCTATTGAGCTCTTTCCTTCGGAGGCTAAGCTTCACAATAATCTGGGCCTCATCTTAGAAAAGATGGGATCCTACGAGGAAGCATTGCGAGGGTATGAAGAGGCGCTCGATTTGGATCCCGATTCAGCCAAGGCCCATTATAATCTAGGATGTTTATATTATCGAAAGGGATTATATGATCAAGCTGTTCACGAGTTAGAGATGGCGGTAAAATTTGATTCAAATCTTTCCGATGCTCACTTCAAGCTAGGAAATATATATTATAAACAGATGAGAGCAAGTGAGGCCACGGAGGAATGGGAGAAAGCTTTAGAGATAGATCCAGATAACGAAGCTTTGCGCAATAATCTAAGGATAGTCCGAGGAGGTTAAAGGAAGACGTATGGGGGCAAAAGTTTTAATAGTTGATGATGCTATCTTTATGAGAAAGATGATCGGGGATATATTGAAGAAAGATGGATATGAGATCGTGGGAGAGGCCGGGACAGGGGAGGAGGCTTGTCGCAAGTATAAAGAGTTACAGCCCGATTTAGTGACGATCGATCTTATAATGCCTGGAATGGGAGGAATTGATACTGTTCGGGCGATTCTCAAGTATGATCCTCATGCTAAAATCTTAATCTGCAGTGCTATGGGACAACAAGCTCTGGTAGTCGAGGCTATCCAAGCTGGAGCTAGAGATTATGTGGTGAAACCCTTCCAGCCCTCGCGAGTCCTAGAGGCCGCGCAAAGAGTCCTCAACTGGTCAGACTAGATTTCGTGAGGCTAAAAAGGAAAGAGGAGGTTATTTTCGTGCGTGATGTTAGAGATTTAAATACTCTTCAGCTTGATGCCTTAAAAGAGGTGGCCAATATAGGGGGTGGGCATGCGGCTACGGCCTTAGCCCAGTTGATAAGTCGCAAAACTATGGTCAGCGTTCCTCAAGTTAGAGTCACCTTGCTCGATGATGTCTCATCCACCATTGGTTCGCCGGAGACTATAGTAGCTGGCATATTATTCCACGTCTTAGGGGATGTTACTGGGCATATACTCATCCTATTTCCTCGCGATTCCGCTATGACTTTGGCGGACATCCTTCTCCACCGAAAATCGGGAGAGACCAGAGTCTTCTCAGAGATAGAACAATCCTCTCTCAAGGAAGCGGGAAACATTCTAACAGGATCCTATTTAAGCGTTCTAAGCGATTTTCTAGGGATCTTACTACTCCCCTCCATTCCCAGTATGGTAGTAGATATGGTGGGGGCTATCTTGACCTCGGTATCCATAGCTTCCAGTCCAGATGAGGAATATGTTTTCTGTATCGAAACGGAGTTTAGATTCCTCGATGAAAAGAAATTAATTCGAGGGCTCTTCCTGCTTCTGCCAGATATCGAATCCTTATCGATCATCCTCAGAGCCCTCCGAGTTGACACTTAAACGATGAGAGGAGAAGCTCTCTAGGTCAACGACCCCACCCATAAAGGGCGAGGCTTGAAGGACAAGCCTACGTTGACTAGGGGACTAACACAGATTAGTAGCAGTTAAGGAGGAGAGATACATATACCACAAGGGTAGGGGTTTTCACGCTGGTTTTTTATAAAGACGAGGTTTTATGAGAGAATGTCCTCAGAATTAGAGAAGATAGCAGAATCCAAGGAAAGGAGAAGACATCTTAAGGAGAGGATAGACGCTTGGCGAGCTTTAGGATACAATGTCTCTGGAATCGAGAACTCCTTAGATGCTTCTCTCAAGGAGGCAGAGGTTAATATCTCGCTCTTTGCCAATAAGATCGAGCGGTTATGGTCGATCTGGGAGAATTTACGAGATATGAATACTACGGGCTTCGAGATCGAAGCTGAAGCGATAGTGTCCGAATTACTCGACCCAGATAAGCTCTCCGAGGTTGAAAGAAGATTCTCCAAGCTGAAAGAGAGGATAGAACGAAGAAGAAGGGAGCTGGATCTACCCTTAGAGGGGTTCGAGTTCGATAATTTCGTCTTGGGGCAGAGCAACTTCGTGGCTGGTTCGATATGTCAGGAGATCGCGGAATTCCCTTCTCAGAGATATAACCCTCTCTTTCTCCATGGTAGCCGAGGATTGGGGAAGACTCATCTTTTAAATGCGATAGGAAATTTTATCCTCAAGCGCAAGGCAGACCTCAAGGTGCTTTATATAGATGCCTCCGAGCTAAATAATAATTTAAGACCCCACCTTGAAAGTCGATATTCCTTAGTTGATGTGCTTCTACTCGACGATCTTCAGAAGTTAGAGGCGAGGAAAAATATCCAAGATTCACTACTAAGGATATTGGAGATCCTGCTTCGCAGTCATCATCAGATAGTTGTCTCCGCGGATAGTAGCCCTTGGGAGCTTGAAAATTGCCGAACGAAGCTCAAGGAGTTATTAGCGAGTGATATGGTTGTTAATCTTCAGCCCCCAGAACTGGAGACAAGAATGATGATACTAAGGAATATAGCTGAGAAAAAGAGGATCGAGGTCTCCGAAAATCAGTTGTTGAGTATAGCTGAGAGGTTCAGCACTAACATCGCTTCTCTTAAAGAAGCTCTATTAAAAGGTCCACATATCACTTCCTCAGTCAGTATAGATAAGGGAGGGATAATCTCCTCCTCGCCCCCCTCTATATCGAATAGTGATGACCATCAAGATGATATTGAAATAGTGAGTATTATCGAACAGATACTGGAGAAGGAAAGTGTTGAGAGAAGGGAGAGATTAGTAGAGGAGTGGAGACTAGAGGAGGAAAGATTGGAGATGAATTGGTAGGCTGGGGTGATGAAGTTATGGCGATCAAAGGATATTTGAGGGAAGCCAATCTATTCGATGTTCTTCAGATGCTCTCTTTGGGACAAAAGACGGGGAAATTAAGCTTAGTTGAAGGCAAGAATTTAGGGGACGTCTACTTTAAAGATGGCAAGATAATATACGCCCTTCTTAATAACCAAGAACCCACCACCCCCCAGGATATCGAAGAGATAATATATACCCTAATGGATTGGAAGGATGGTTCCTTCAATTTTGAGCCAGATCATATGCCTCCCGAGATTAACTTTTCCCCCCTCGATCTTGGATTTATTATATTAGAGGGAGCTAAAAGGATAGATGAATGGGAGATTATAAGGGAGAGCCTCCCCTCATTAGATATAGTATTTGATCGGGTAGAGGAGGAGAGTGAAAAGGAGGAGGTTATTCTCTCGGAGGAAGAAAGGGAGGTGTTAGATCTTGTAGATGGATATAGGGATGCAAGGAATATAATTGAGGTAAGTGGGTATAGTGAGTTCGAGGTATGTCGAGCGCTATCAAAGATGCTAAAGTATAACTTGATCGAAAACGTGAGAATAAGGAAGGAGAGAATATTCAGCAATATCAGGGAATTAGAGGAACATAAGAACCTGGGTATCGCTTTCCTCCTGGCAGAGAGATATAATGATGCTCTTGAAGAGTATGAGAGAATCCTCAAAATTGATCCCAATAATTCCGAGGCGAGATTCTATCTAGCTTTAACCTTCTATAAGCAGGGCGATTATGAGAGAGCCATTAAGGAATATGAAAGAGCCCTCAAATTCAGCGTTAAGAAGGATAAAATATATAATAATCTAGGGCTAGCTTGGGAGAAAAAGGGCCACCTTGATAAGGCGTCCAACAACTATAGAAAGGCGGTAGAACTCGATTCGGAGTGTTATAAGGGATATAACAACCTCGGTCGGATAGATTATCTTAGAGGTGATTACGAAGAGGCTATAGAAAACTATAGAAAAGCGCTTGCTCTTAAACCCGATCTCAGCGAGTCCTACTTCTACTTAGGGCTGATATGCTACAAAAAGGGACTCAATAGCGAAGCTATAAAGATGTATCAAAAAGCTAGAGAGATAAGTGATGAGATAGCTGAGTTACACAGTAACTTAGGATATGCTTTAGAGAGAGAGGGGCGTTTAGATGAAGCTAGGCGAGAGTACGAAAGCGCTTGTTCGCTCGATCCAGATTTAATCCAAGCTCATAATAATCTGGGGAATATCTACTATCGCAATGGAGCTTATGATAAAGCGGTAGCCAAGTTTATAAAGGGGATCGAATTGGCAGGTTCGCAGACCATAGAGGCTCACTATAAACTAGGAAACATATACTACAAACGAGGGATGAAGGAAGAGGCTATAACCGAGTGGGAGAAAGCCTTGAAGATAGACTTAGCCCATGGCGAATCTCAAGAGAAGTTGAAAAGGGCTATTGAGAGAATTAAATGATGATCCGAGATAAAATTTTATAGTATTTGACAAATTAAGTAGTTTCAAAATTTCCTATCGGAGATGTTCGAGATCGGATTAGATCTTGAACTCTCACTAAATCACCCCCCTCTTGGTCTTTGAGCAGATAATCGGAGTATCATATTCTTAGTTTTTTACTAATGGGTTTAAGATATAATTTCCCCTCTCCCTTCGCGGGAGAGGGAACATCGAGATAAGCTCGATCTATTTAGTTCCCCCTCCCTTGACGGGAGGGTGATTTAAGGTGGATTCGAGATCTAACAGGAGAAAAACCCTCAATAGTCCTATTAATTCGGCAAAGACCAAGAGGCAAAGGTAGTTCATAGTATTTGACAAATTAGTCGGATTATAGAATCGTGCCAAAAAACCCGAGGCTTGCCTCGGGGAGCGGCACGCTTATCTATGATATTAATAAATCGAAGGGAGGATGCTTCCCCTCGGAATAAGATATGGAATTAAAAGTCTTCAAAAAGATAATGTTGAATAATGTTATAGGGGCTATTATCGCCACGCCAATGGCTATCTATTATGTCGCGACCTATCCCTATCTTAATCCTGCTCAGCTTCGTCACTTCCTCTTCTTTGCTCTGCTAATAGTAGTTCCTGGGGAGTTAATAGCTAACTTTATCATCTTCAGAAGAATAATCAAGCCCATAGATATGTTTCTCAACCTAGGTGAGGAGGAGGAGTTAGATGAGGATTGGACGATAAATATCCAGATAAGAGCTTTAAATCTCCCTCTCACCTTATCATTAACTATCTTAATCACGGTAGGAATAGGGATCCTCGGTGGCATAACTTATATGATCGCCGTAGCCAGGATCACAATAGGGGCTAGTCTAAGCATCCTTTTCGGTTGCTCTTTGATGTTGATTCTTCTTATCCTATACAGCCTACTCACCGATGAACGTATCCTAGAGCCTATCCTCCTCGAAATATCCAGTCGGAGGAAGACGAAACGAGAATTGCCTTCCGAGAGAATCATTCGTTTTGATATCCAAGTTAGACTACTCTCTGTCTTTCTAGCAGTTGTATTTCTTCCCCTAGTTAATTTAGGTCTCCTTTCCTATCATCGCGTCGATATATCGTTACGGAAGACGGTTGGAGATGAATTAAGCTCGCTCTCAGCTCAACTGGGACGAGAATTAGAGTCGCTTGAGGCTCATAATATAGGGGAGGAAGAGCTCTCAGAGGCTCTGAAGGGAAGATTCGAGGACTTTAAAAACGAGGTGTTCATCTTCAATTCTCAAGAGGAGAGGGTCTATGCCTCATCTCCTGAGCTCACTCTTCTGCTAACCAAGGAATTATATGGTAAAGGTTTGACCCCCTATGAAAAACCTATGAAACTTGACGACAACTCCTTTATTCTGAAGACGGGCAGTAAAGAGTACATCGTTGGTATCGCTCCCTCTCCCCAAAACCGCTGGACCGTGATCCAAGCTAGACCTTTATTATCCCTCCAACAAGAGATA
>CAZSTA010000202.1:0-6475 GCA_964609495.1 uncultured bacterium
GATCAGGCGCTTTATCAACTCGACCATCTCATTTATATGCTCGGTAGCTCTAGGATATAACTCCGCTCGCTCTATGTTAAGGGTATCAATATCCTCAAAAAAGGCATTGATATAAGTCTCGGTATATTCATTGATAGGTATTCCCTTCTCCCTCGCTCCCTTGATAGTCTTATCATCAATATCGGTGAGGTTCATCACCTGTGTAATTTGATAGCCCTTGTATTTGAGATATCGCCTGAGTATATCTTCAAACATATAAGCTCGGAAGTTTCCGATATGGGCATAATCATAAACCGTAGGTCCGCAAGTATACATCTTAACCTTGCCTTCCTCTAAAGGCGCGAATTTCTCCTTCTCTCTAGTCATCGTATTGTAGAAATACAGCATAACCTTTCCCCCTCTAAGTTAATTTTACCGGTTCTCTAGCCTCCAACTCCATCTTTCCTTCTTCCTTCTTTATAACTATATATCTCCTCCAATTCTCATCATCCCTCCTCAGAGGGATATTATCCCTATCACTAGCGAACATAAGATGCGCCCCTCGACTCTCATTGCGCATCTTAGCTGCTCTCATTATCATCTTTCCCACCTCGAGGAGATTGATCGTCTCCAGAGCATAATTTAAACCTTTATCATCAACGCTCAAGCCTTTTGTCTTCAGATGCTCAAGGGCTTCTAACCCCTCGGCTAATCCCTCTTGAGTCCTAACTATACTTGCCGTGCGATAGAGTATCTCCCGAAGCTTTTCTCTAACTTCGGTAGCTTCCTCTCCCTCACTCGCCTCCAAAAGAGATTTAACTCTGTTATATATCATCTCTATCTGCTCTTGAGGAAGAGGTTCGAACTCCTTTAAGCTCTTCGCCTCTAAGGCTGATTCTCGTCCGGCTATCTTGCCAAAGACTTGACAATCCAGGAGAGAATTACCTCCGGGGCGATTAGCTCCATGCTGGCCTCCCGCGCATTCTCCAGCCGCATATAATCCCCTCAGAGTGGTATTGGCTCGTTCTCTGATCTTCACTCCCCCCAGGAAATGTTGAATAGCAGGAACAACCTCTAAATTTCCGATTATTGAGAGATCTATACCTCTTCCTTTAAGCCATTCCACTAAAGTGGGATTTATCTCCATCAGTCTGAATAAGGGATTTCGCTCCCTAAACTCGAGCCCGATCTCCAATACTATCTCCTCCATATATCTCTTATAAAGATCATCATCGAGAAGCCCAAGGCGAAAACCTCTCGGATTATCGCTATAGTCGAAATAGACCCTCCTGCCAGCCATTATCTCCTTATAAATAGCGATGTCTATAGTTTTAGTTGGCTGTTCATAAGAGACTGGCCAGCTCGACCCTTTGGCAAAGATGAGATTGAATATCTCTACTCGACTCACATCAGGAGGGAGATAATCCCTCAAAAATTCCCTTCCCTCATCGTTGAGGATACGGGGGACAGCCCTAAGCATACTTCCCGAACAGGCAAGCTCGGTCTCAAGGGAGGATAATCCGATCTGGATAAGCTCCATATTCACTAATTCCGCTCCAGCGCGGTAAGCCATCGCATAGCCGTCTCCAGTCATCCCTTGAGGAAAGACGTTGAATTTATATGCCCCTCCTGCTCCACCGGTAGCTAGGATGACAGCCTTAGCTCGAAATAGAGCGATATTATCATCGAGCCACTTCTCATTATCGACCTCTCTTAATCCCCAAGCCCCGATCACTCTATCCCCTGAGGTTATAAGATCGACGATCATAAAGTTATCAACTATCTCTATTCTATCATATCTCATAACAACTTCTTCAATAAGTGCTATTTCTATATCACTAGCAGTATAAGGTCCAGTATAACAAGCTCTAGCATAATCAGAACCATCGGTGCGAAATTGATCAGCTTTTCCCTCTTCAGATTTCGCAAAGGGAACACCGAGCTTATCAAGATATTCAAAGGCTTCACCAGAATTTCGGGCTAATATCTGAGCTAGATCCTCATCGGATACATAGCCTCCAAGACGATAGATATCATCGGAATGATATCTCCAATTATCCTCTCCGCCAGGTTCAGTATAGGGAAGAGTAGTATGGAAAGCCATTCTATCAGAGCAGGCTAGGGCTGTGACTCCGCTCCTGCCTAATCCTCCCTTCGTTACTATTATAACCTTGAGCTGATCGTCAGTATCAACCACTTCTAAAGCGGAGCGAAGGGCTGCTCCTCCGCCACCTATTATTAATACATCACAATAATATCTATTCAATTCGATGACCTCATAAATGACCCAGAATTTGATGACCCTCTTGAGACAAAACCAGGATTGCTCTTTTCACATCCTTCTCTTTAACCAGCAAGTAGTCGGTATCGTAGCTTGATACCGCAAATATACTGATACTCGCACGCGCCAACGGCATAGCAAGTGAGGCGAGGATCCCAGTCAAAGTGAAATCTAAGGGACCTTCGACCTTTAGACATCGCCATCCCTTATCACACTCCATCCCTTCTGGAACGTTAGTTTGAGGACACACAACCGAAAGTTCATCAGGAGTTCGTGTAATTGAGAAAAAGCTACCGGTGAGTGCCCAATCAGGAATCCGAGCATCCTTATCCAGTCTGCAAATCGCGAATTTATCCTGCAAAATTGAAAGTGTGAGTTTTAAATCAGTCATATCCTCTCAGAATATCTTGCGCCAAGCCAGATGGTCCTCGATTTCCTTGCGCGTCCGCCAGGCTAGTCGCAACTCCTTGCGAGCGAACAGCTCCAGTTGGTCGGAGAAGTGAGGACTTCCTGGCTGAGACGCATTGCCGTAGGCAGTGAGCACCATAGCCCTTACTGGGTCAGAGAACTCAACCACGGCAATGAAGGAATCACCTCCTATAGCTTGAAAGCAATCAGACGCTTCCTCGAAGCCGATTGCCCGGAAGATGCCCAGGGGATCAGAGCCACCGCTGGCGGGTAGATCTATCTCGCCGCGATGCAGTCGGTGAATCTCACCCCAAGCCACGTCCAGAGTCCCATAGTCAGCCTCAACCTCGGCCGCCGCGGCTTCAAGAGCCGCAACCGCGATGGCTGGATCAGATAGACCACTGGGCGCGGTAAGAGGAGAATCCTCACTCCAGGGGGTAGCAAATATGTCCCAGGGGTTATAAATGGAAAATGTGCCCCAGGGGTTAATCTCTTCTGATGTTCTCTTCCGTTTGGAATCTTCCCAGCGGTATATCATCTCGTTGATAAAAGCTTCAAAGAGCACCGCGCCACAGCTATCCGCATCGACATTGCGATCCCAGGCGGAAAGCACCTCGGCAGATCGATGGGCTATCTCGCCGCCATGATGTCGCGCGGCGGTTATCAAGTCATCGAGAAGATGGTCAGCTATCTCCATACGTGTCGAGTGTTTGTATTCGACTAGTTTCTCGAAGGAAATACGTTTGTCCTCAATAAGCATTTTTGCCGAGCGCTGTGCCCGAAAGTGCATGAAACGTGGCGCCATATAGGGCGGGAAATCGTCCGGAGAAAGCACAGAGGGAAAGGTCGTCGTCCAAGGTGGATCGTTCGCATTCTGTAACCAGCCGCTCGGTGGATCGATCACGCGTGGCAACTCCTCGTAGGCGTGGGTTTTGGTCCACAGCGTGGCAGACGTGTCACCCGGAACGATGTCCCACCAGTCCCACTCGCCTTTGGGTCTGACCGGGGTTCGACCGCCGAAGAGATGCATAATGTGTCCGTCGCGATCAGCGTATATCACTGTGAATATCGGGATTTGCAAGCGCTTTAGCGCAGCCTCGAACTCGGTCAGGTTTGTCGCCCGTGCCATATCCCACCACTGCTCCAACATGCCAGGCTGGTCAAGACCAGCGATCCGCAGAGCGATCATCTTATCATCTTTTTCCGCAACTACAGGTCCATGGATCGATCGTCGCACTATGAGTTGCTCCTCGCGCAGGGTGCCGTCATCCTGCTTCACCTTCAAGGTATGTTCCTCTGTCTCAAAGGCTCGGACCTCGCCGTCCCAGCGATAGCCGCCGTCAGCCAGAGTGAGTTCGTAGGCATCCCACCCCTTGATTGTGTTCACTGTGTGAGTCCAGCCCAGGTAGTCGTTGAACACAACGCCCAGGCCGGCGAAGCCGACGAGGGTTGCCCCATAAGCATTGACCTCTGGAGCGGTAAGCTGAGCCTCATAGAAGAGGAATAGATCCGACCAAGGGAGGTGTGGGTTCGCAAGGAGCATCGCCTTCCCACCGGCGGAACGTGCTGGCGCGATAGCCCAGCCGTTAGAGCCTGCCGAGCGCCAGGCATCATTTATATTCGCAACCCTCCGCGCATCAACTACAAAGGTGAAATGGATTACGCGCTGAGTATGGGCAAGCACGTCCACGGCATCAACTGGCAGAATAACCTTGACCTCGTCATCGATCTGATCGGGATGCTCCCGAACATAGGCATTTATCCCATCAGCGAAGGCCTTGAGATAGCTACGAAAGGTCGGGCTCTGCGCCTCATACCACTTGCGGGCGCGAGCGGGGATCCCCATAGTCCGCACCCACCGATCCGATTCCAGATACTCCTCTCCCCAGTATTCGCCTGCTCGTCCCCGCGCTTGACCGTAGAGACGCAAGATCAGATCACCGTGACTCTGCATCTGCGCCCAGCCAAAGGCGTGAAAGAGGCTCTCGATGTCCTTCGCAAAGATATGTGGCACGCCCCAGGTATCCCAGAGGATCTCGGTGCGCTCCGTCTCAGTAGGTTGGTGTAAATTCGAATCTTCTGACATATTCCATACTCCCTTCAATAGAGATATTATGAAGCAACACATTACAACTAATCGAAGTCCGTCAACCAATCTGGATGACGATAATGCTCAAAGAGTCGGGCTACTTGAGCAGGTGTAACCCGAGAGATAGATAGTTCGGGAAGCTCATCCTCGGGGAAGAATGCCACGTCATCCGTCTCCAAACTCCGCGATGGGGATCCGCCTATAAGCTCGCATTGAAAGAAAAGTTTGTAGATATAAAACGGATGAGGCGTATGCGCATGTCTGCTCCTGTCATAGAGGGCTAGCAGTTTGACCGCTCGGGTGCGGTAACCAGACTCTTCATACACTTCTCGAACTACAGCCTCGCTGGGAGATTCGTTGACATCGGCCCATCCGCCCGGCAACGTCCAGAGGCCATCTTCTTTTTCCTTGACCAATAAGATGGTATCGCCACGAAACACTGCTCCTCGCACGTCAACTTTGGGAGTCGCGTAGCCTACCTCACTGGCGAAGAGATCACGGACGTAGTTCAGCTCCACATCGGAATGAGCGACCATAATCTCAGTGGCAATATCGCGCACTGACTCGTATCGCTCAATGTCAAAAGGATTTTGGGTGTAGGTAAGACCGTTTTGGGCAATCGCTTGTAACTTTTTTGCCCATTTAAGCCACTTAGGATCCATAAATCCCTCCTAATCGGATAACATTTAGGTATATCTAAAGTCCTGCTATTATGTTCTCTCACAAAAAGTGCCCTTGTTTCTCTTCCTAGACTATCTCACCACAGGTGCCAGAAAATGCAGAGCATTAAACCGTTCAAAAGCCTTGAGAAAATCCTCGGCTTCCAAGCTGATGGTCCTTCCATCAACACGTGTCACAAAGTCTAAGTATTCGAGCGCATCCGCGTATGATGGATCAATGAACACAACCTGAACTGTAACAGGGCTATTAAAAACGAAGGGCTTGAAATCTGAGGCGCGCTTTACTGCCTCAGTAGCCGCCTTCTCGATCATCTCACGGGCTCTCTTCACCGGCACACAGCGAGCGGAAGAACGGCTCACTCCCTCCTTTACCGCCACAGTTTCGATCTCACCTAAAAGCGATCGAGCCTCTTCGCATGCCGCCCGGTCGCCGGCGACAAGGCCGACTGGCACTCCGTAGAATCCACACAGGGCAGCATCGGTGCCAATCTCTCCCACCTCGATGCCATTGAAAGAGAGGGAGAAGATATTCCCAGCAAAGGTGTGCGCCATAACGCCGTGTAGGGTCCCAGCTTTGGAATGATAACCCACAAACATCGCAAGATCGAACGAATCGTCAATGCCACCCATATGATTCATTGGTTTCGGTTGACCAGAAAGATAGCTTACCCTGGAGTCAAGTTGCCCAGGTAACAGATTGCGCATATTGCCATGACTTTCTCCGGCAAACACCTCGGTCGCACCTCCGGCAAACGCGCCCCGTGCGGCCGCGTTTACTTCCTCGGTCATCAATCGCCGTTCGAGTTCTCGTTGAGAATCATCCCACTGGACGAGTCCTGCGATTCCTTCCATATCAACTGCTACAAACACTTTCATCATTCGTCCTCCTTCATCTAATTTCTGATAACTTAAGTAGCTTCAAAAAAGTTTTGGGCTGTTTTGTCTGATAGGTCTTGAACTCACCTTAAATCACCTTCCCCTAACCCCTCCCGTCTTGGTTTTTGCTGAATTAATAAGGCTATCAAGGAATCTTGTTAA
>CAZSTA010000203.1:0-1365 GCA_964609495.1 uncultured bacterium
ATTAAAATAAAAAGACTCGAAGATCTACTACTGATCCTCGAGCCTTAGCTAATTCTCCTTATCCTAACTCACTACAGAAAGCTCCTCCACGATCATATCCCCTATCTGATCAGTTGATAATCCGCTCCTCGTAGAGAGATCGGGGATGCGACCGCTCCCTAAAACAGAGATTATCGCCTTCTCGATCATATCCGCGGCTTCCTTCTCCCCCAGATAGTCCAACATCATCTGAACGGCACAGATCGCCGCTAAGGGATTGATCACGTTCTTGCCCTTATACTTAGGTGCAGAGCCATGAATAGGCTCGAACATCGAGACCCCTTCGGGATTGATATTGCCCGAAGCGGCGATGCCCATTCCCCCTTGGATCATAGCCCCAAGATCGGTAATGATATCCCCGAACATATTGCAGGTTACGATAACATCGAACCACTCTGGATTCTTCACCATCCACATCGTAGTAGCATCTACAAAGGCATAATCCTTCTGAATATCGGGGTATTCCTCTCCTACCTCGTTAAAAGTCCTTCGCCAGAGATCATGGCCATAAGTCAACACATTAGCCTTATCGCATAGCGTCAACTTCTTATCCTTATTTCTCCTGCGAGCCAGCTCATAAGCGTATCTGATACAACGTTCCGTGCCTTTCCTCGTATAGACCATCTGCTGGATAGCAACCTCGTCAGAAGTTCCTTTCTTCAAAAATCCACCCACCCCAGTATATAGACCCTCCGTATTCTCTCGCACGACTACGAAATCTATATCCTCTGGGCCCTTATCCTTAAGCGGCGTCCAAACTCCGGGATATAGCTTAATTGGTCGCAAGTTTATATATTGATCCAATCCGAAGCGAATCTTCAGAAGGATGCCCTGCTCTAAGATCCCTGGCTTGACCTCGGGATGTCCGATCGCCCCTAGATAGATAACATCCATCTGACGAAATTCATCGAGCGCCGAGTCGGGCAAGATCTCTCCTGTCCTCATATAACGTTCCCCACCGAAGTCATATTCGACCAGTTCGTATTTGAATCCCATCTTCTCCGAGGCCGCCTTCATAACTTTGAGTCCCTCCCTCACGACCTCGGGACCTATCCCATCTCCAGGCAATACCGCTATTTTATACATAACAGTTCTACTCCTTTCTAGGTGTCTGGATCACTCCACCTCCAACCCTTATCGATTCTAACTAGAGGATAATTATTTAATTTTTCCTTCAGTGAAGCTAAGGATCTCCTCAGCATAGTTGTAACACTCTTCGGCTAGGTTTTCATCATAGAAGCTATGAGGATATCCAGAGGCTAAACCACTGGGATATCTGGTTTGAATATAATGTGAATCTAGCTTCTTTCCAATGTTGAAGAGATG
>CAZSTA010000203.1:1375-1943 GCA_964609495.1 uncultured bacterium
ATGTTCAGGGATAGCTACAAAGTCTCCGACTCTCTCCAGGAGGTTAACGATCATATTTTCTCTAAGCAGAAGATTTTGAGAGCTGAGGTAGGCTTTTAACGATTTCTCAGCGGCTTGTTGGGATTGAAAACAGCTCCATTCATAATTTCCAGCCTTCAGGCTATCCTTGGCGGCTTTGAGATCCCATCTCGCTTGCTCCAGCCAATCTTTATACCTACTAGCCAATTCTTATCTCTCCTTCATCCTCTCGCTTACATAATTCATTAGCCCTCCCGCGGCGATCAACTTCTGCATAAATTCGGGAAAAGGAGCGGCTTTATATACCTCGTTCTTCGTGATATTCTTGATCTCACCGATCGTCGCGTCTATCTCCACTTCGTCTCCCTCCTCGATTCTTTGGGCAGCCTCCGAACTCTCGAAGATCGGCAGACCGATATTGATCGCATTGCGAAAGAATATGCGCGCGAAACTGCGAGCGATCACCGCGCTGATGCCGGACGCCTTTATCGCTATCGGCGCGTGCTCGCGCGAACTGCCGCAGCCGAAGTTCTCGCCCGCGACGATGATG
>CAZSTA010000203.1:1953-6445 GCA_964609495.1 uncultured bacterium
ATCGCATTGCGATAGAAGATCCGCGCAAATGAGGGAGCGATAACCGCGGAGATGATTCCTTTGAGAGCGATCGGGGCATGCTCGCGGGAGGATCCACATCCGAAGTTCCTATCCGCTACGATTATATCAGCCTTATTCACCTTAGCCACGAAATCGCTTCTGATGTCCTCTAGGCAATGCTTCGCTAACTCCGCTGGATCAGAGGTATTCAGATAGCGCGCGGCAATTATCTCATCCGTATTAACGTTCTCTCCAAACTTCCAAGCTTTTCCCTTAAACTTCATAATCTCCACTCCTTTCTTAGCGAACTATCTCCGCGGGAGAGGTTATCCTTCCCTTAATAGCTGAAGCGGCTGCTACCACTGGATTGGAGAGGTAAAGCTCGCTCTTCGGATGTCCCATACGGCTCACAAAGTTACGATTCGTGGTGGCGATAGCTACTTCTCCCCCCGCAAGGACCCCCATATGTCCACCTAAACAGGGCCCACAGGTGGGAGTGCTTACCGCGGCTCCTGCCTTGATAAAGGTTTCAATCAATCCTTCCTTTATCGCTTGGAGATATATAGCTTGAGTAGCAGGTATTACGATCAATCTCACATAGGGATGAACCTCATTTCCCTTTAGCACCTTTGCGGCCTCACGTAGGTCCTCAATTCGTCCATTAGTGCAAGAACCTATGACCGCTTGATCTATCTGAATAGCACTTAATTCCTCAACAGGCTTGACATTTTCCGGCAGATGAGGACAGGCAACCTGGGGAGTGAGCTTGCTAATATCATACTCTACAGTCTTCTCCACCTCGGCATCATCATCGCTCTTATAAAGTTTATAAGGGCGTTTAGCTCTCGTCTTAACATATTCCAAAGTCTTATCATCCGGGGTAAATATCCCGTTCTTCGCCCCAGCCTCGATCGCCATATTCGCCATCGAAAAGCGCCCGTCCATATTCAAGTCTGTGATAGCCTCTCCAACAAATTCCATCGATCTATAGAGAGCTCCATCCACTCCAATATCACCGATGGTATATAAAATGAGATCCTTGCCCCCTACCCACTGGGGTAATTTGCCCTTATAGATGAATCTCATCGTTGCTGGGACTTTGAACCAGATCTCCCCCGTGATCATCGCGGCGGCAAGATCGGTGCTTCCCACCCCAGTTGAGAATGCTCCCAATGCTCCATAGGTGCAAGTGTGCGAATCTGCTCCGATCACCAAGTCGCCTGGAAGCACGATCCCCTGCTCCGGAAGTAGGGCATGCTCGATCCCGACTCGTCCCACCTCATAATAGTGAACTATATCCTGTTCGCGAGCGAAATCCCGAAGGATCTTAGATTGCTCGGCTGATTCGATATCCTTGTTAGGGGTGAAGTGATCTGGGATCAGGACAACCTTCTCCCGATCGAACACCTTCTCGGCAGAAGCCTCTTTGAACTTCTGGATAGCTATTGGAGCGGTGATATCGTTCCCCAAAGCTATGTCGATCTTGGCGTTTATCAACTGCCCCGGCTTGACTTCCTTCTCCCTTGAATGCACAGCCAATATCTTCTCGCTGATAGTCATTCCCATCCTTTTACAACCCCTTTCCTCCTCACGCAACAATATTTATCAACTTATTTGGCACATAGATAATATTCTTAACTTCTTTCGAAGCGATCCACTTTTGGACTCTATCACTGCCTAAAGCGATCTCCTCGATCTCTTCTCTCCCTAGCTCGCTCGATACTTCTATACTAGCTCGAACCTTCCCATTGACCTGGATTACGATCGTTACCCTCTCGCTCTTCATCGCCTCCTCATCATACTCGGGCCATCTCTGCCGATAGACGCTCTCCTCCCGTCCGATATCGTGCCACAATTCCTCGGCTAAATGTGGCACGAAGGGAGAAAGTAATATGATCATCCTCTCTATAGCTTCGCTGAAAACGAAGGCGGATTGAGAATCCTTGTTGAATTTCCCCTCCTCCTCGAATTGAGAGATAGCTCTGGTTAGCTCCATTATCGCGCTGATAGCTGTGTTGAAGTGGAAACGATCCTCGACATCCTCAGTGACTTTCTTTATCGTCTGATGCAACTTTCTTCTCAAGGCGCTCTCGCGAGAATTTAATTTCGTTGGATCGAGCTTATCAATCCAATCACTTCTGAAGCGATCTAAGTTGCTCTGAACCAATCGCCAAACCCTGTTCAAAAAGCGCCAACAGCCCTCTACACCCCTGTCATTCCACTCCGCATCCAGCTCCGGAGGTCCTATGAAGAGGACATAGAGACGAGCAGTGTCCGCTCCATATCTCTCGATGAGATCATCAGGGGTGACAACATTTCCCTTTGATTTGGACATCTTCGCCCCATCTTTATAGATCATACCTTGAGCGAAAAGATTCTGGAAAGGCTCGGTGAAATTTATCATTCCCAGATCATAGAGGACTTTCGTGAAGAAGCGGGAATAGATGAGGTGAACGGTGGCATGTTCGATCCCACCGATATATTGATCTACTGGTAGCCAGTAATCTACATCTTCCTTCACAAAGGGAGCATCGCCATCTTGGGGATTAACATATCGTAAGAAGTACCAGGAAGAGAAGACGAAGGTATCCATTACATTTGTCTCTCGTTTTGCTGGTCCTCCACATTGGGGGCAAGTGGTATTGACGAACTCGGGAGAACGAGCCAGTGGTGGAGGAAAGCCTGGCGTGAAGTCGATTCCTCTGGGCAATAACACTGGCAATTGATCATCAGGGACTGGCACCATTCCGCACTTCTCACAATAGACAATCGGGATCGGTGCTCCCCAATAGCGCTGACGAGAGATACACCAATCTCTCAGCTTGTAACTGACTGTCCTTCTCCCGATTCCTCTTTCCTCCACAAAATCAGCGATCCGCTCCTTCGCTTCCTCGTTAGGCAATCCATTGAACCTATCGGAATTGACCTGAATTCCAGCCTCAACATAAGCCTCGGTCATAGTATTAGTATCTGGATCGAGCCTTCCCTCGGGAGGTTCGATAACTATCTTCACCGGTAGGTTATATTTCCGAGCGAACTCCAGATCGCGCTGATCATGAGCGGGAACTCCCATCACAATACCGGTCCCATAATCCATCAACACATAGTCGGATATCAAGATAGGGACTCGCTCTCCGCTTAGTAGGTTGATGGCATAGGCCTCGGTGAAGATCCCTTCCTTTTCCACCCCAACGGTTCGCTCTATCTCGCTCTTCATCTTTGCCCTTTCGATGAAGGCGGAGATCTCCTCCTTACGAGATGAGCTGTGAGCCAACTCCTCCGCTAGCGGATGTTCTGGCGCTAACACCAGAAAGGTTACTCCATAGATCGTATCAGGGCGAGTGGTGAAAACAGTGAATCTCTCCCCTCTCCCCTCGAGCTCAAAGGCGATCTCGACGCCTTCGCTCTTTCCGATCCAATTCTCCTGCATAATTCGGACTCGCTCAGGCCAATTATCCAATAGCGATATATCCTCTAACAGTCTCTCGGCATATTCCGTTATCTTCAAGAACCAATTATCTACATCCTTTTTAACGACAGGAGTGTCACATCGTTCACATAATCCCTCTATGACTTGTTCATTCGCCAAGACCGTGGCACACTTGGGACACCAGTTCACCGGCCATTTCTTCTTATAAGCCAATCCCTTCTCCCAAAATCTCAAGAAGAGCCATTGCGTCCATCCATAATAGTCGGAGCTAGAGGTATCTATCTCCCGCTCCCAGTCATAGCTGATACCCAATCTTTTAAATTGACGCTTCATCGTCGCTACACATTTGGGATTCCACTCTGCGGGATTGATTCCTCTTTCCAATGCGACGTTCTCGGCTGGTAATCCAAAGGAATCCCATCCCATCGGATGAAGCACCTCATAACCCGCCATTCTTTTGCAACGAGCCACTACATCGCCGATGATATAATTTTTGACATGCCCCATATGTAGCTCTCCCGAGGGATAGGGATACATCTCCAGACAATAGTATTTAGATGTCCTATTCTTCGTGTCCACTCGGAAGAAATTGTTTTTCTGCCAATACTCCTGCCACTTCTCCTCTATAGCTTGAGGATCATATTTCTTATCCATATTTTCACCTCCAAGCGAGCAGATTTTTAGGTGGCGAGTTTTCGGACTCGCCACCTAGCAACTAGCTCTTACTTCTCCGATGCAACATCTTATTTATCGCGTTGACATATCCCTTAGCGCTAGCCTCAATGATATCGGTGGATACACCTTTTCCCGTAAAGGTATTGCCATTATCCCTTATCTTTACTACTACCTCTCCCTGGGCATCCTTCCCTCTTGTAATCGCCTGGATAGAGTATTCAATAAGTGTCGTTGGGATACCCGTTATCCTATCGATAGCACGATAAGCGGCATCAACCGGACCATCTCCATTAGACGCATCTTGGAGGATTTCTTCCCCTTTCTTTAACTTGACCGTAGCCATAGGAACGAGGGTCGTTCCGCTACTGACATGGATGTATTCAAGGG
>CAZSTA010000204.1:0-6354 GCA_964609495.1 uncultured bacterium
GAGTAGCATTGGGATGTGGACTCCCTTAACAATAAGAATCCTCCCCTCTTCAAGAGCAAGCTCCCCTAATCCTAAAGCCTTAGCTTCATCTTGGAAATCTTCCATTACTCTCTTAACACTAGTTCCCAGAGCGATGAAATCGGAGGGTTTAGCTTCGCTTAGAGCTCTCACTTCTATTATATCTCCCTCTTTAGCTTCGGCCTCAGGGACTACTAGTTCTCTCAGCTCTTCCTCTTGGGCTAGAGCTACTCCTACTATCAAACTCAGGCTAAGGATGAGAACTGCAATTAGCAATAATTTCTTCATACTTTCTCCTTTCTTTATTTTTACTTAAAAAAAACACCTAACTGAGCAGTAAGTGTTAGCAACAGTTCCACATGCAGCACATGCAAAGCAAGTGCCAATGCTGGGAGCAGCGATACATGCGGCACAATCACTAGCACACCAGGGACATGCATTGACGATACATTTTCCATAGCATTTCCAATACCCCGACCCTCTCTGTATCTGCCCCTCAGCCATCTTAACCTTTCCAGTCTCCAAATCCATCTCATATTGTCCACCCTCGAGGGTAACCATCATCACAGCCTTTCCTGCTTTCTCAGTAATCTCGAGGATAATTCCCATAGCTTCTCGACCATAGGATAGCATATTCTCAGGAAGATAGCCGAAGAACTGGATCTTGTCCCCCTTCACGGGAGCGAGGAGGATTGGACTATGGACTCCTTTGGCAACGATAATCTTCCCCTGCTCAAGATCAAGCTCCCCTACTCCGAAACTTGTAGCTTCATCTTGGAAATCTTCCATTACTCTCTTAGCACTAGTCCCCAGAGCGATGAAATCGGAGGGTTTAGCTTCGCTTAGAGCTCTCACTTCTATTATATCTCCCTCTTTAGCTTCGGCCTCAGGAACTACTTCTATCTCTCCCTCTTGGGCTAGAGCTACTCCTACTATCAAACTCAGACCGAGGGTGAGAACTGCAATTAGCAGTAATTTCTTCATACTTTCTCCTTTCTGTATCTTAGCTCAGCGGACTGAATCATCAGCAAATAGGATATAAATAAATTACCTTTTACATTATAACAAATTGTGAAAAAAAAGCAAGGATTTTTTAGCTTGTTGGAAAGAAATACCTTCAAGTTCGCTTTGTATCGCCCAGTTCAGTAATCCAAATTGTAAGGAGGTGAATCGCTGCTTTGCTGGCTATAAGCTAATCATAGACCTATCATTTTCAAGATAACTATTCTCAAAATTTCCAGCTCATAGCAAGCATCAATACTTCTCGGAGCTGCACCTTCTCCGAGGTCTTCTTATCATAACGAACATCAAGATCTAAATTGAGGACAAGATTCTTCGTTATTTCGGAAGCTAATTCACTCTCCCATTCGCCTACCAAAGGTCTTGCGAAGGAGATGAACACCTCCAAGTCAGAATCCAGCTTCAAGGTGGGACTGAGCTGTTTCCTGTATCTCAGATCGGCTTTTATCCCCCACTGGAAGTTAGTTGCAGGGGGATCATCAGAGAAAATCATAATTTCTCTGGCGAGAAGGCTCAGCCGAGCTCTTCTTAATCCAGGGGCTGAAATTAGCCTTCTGGAAGTTAATCCCGCTTGGAGGGTTGAATATAAGGGATTGGGGAATTCGGTGAACTGGGTTTCGATCAACAAAGTAGCTATAGGATCAAAATCTCCAGCAGCATCGTATATATACTCGCCGTCAAACTCAATATCGTCATATATAATCTTATCAGTTAAATCCTCCAACTGAGACTTGCCGTAATTCATTTCAAGTTCGAAGACCCAGGTGTCCTTATCCGTCTCTCTCTGTATTGTTCCATCGAGGTCTAAGACATAGGTAAGGACAGGTTTTTCAGTTTCAAACTTATCGGTCCATTGGCTATAGGAAGCATGATTTAAACCTGCCATAAAGGTCCACTCTTGATCCCAACCGCTATCATCCTCCTCATCTTCTCCCCAAGCTTGGGAGGGACTGAATATTAGTAGAAGAGCTATTAATCCTAGAGGTAATATAATTCTCATAGTGAATCTCCTTTTAATCATAGCTTAAGAGCTCAAAACCTACTATCTTCCCGATTAAAGCCAACTTCTTCAAACTCCTTGCCTCATAAACCTCGTTAATAAATAAAAAGGAAGCAAGATAGTTACTAACTATACACAAGCTTCCAGCAGGAATTAAAGGTCAGGTATGGTGCGAGGAGCGGGACTCGAACCCGCATGGCTATTAACCACTGGATCCTAAGTCCAGCGCGTCTGCCAATTCCGCCATCCTCGCTTATTAATTTTTTCTGATATATTATACTATACTTAGACCTAGAAGTCAAGGGGTATTTCAACTAAGCATTAGAATATCGTGTTAGCAGATTTGGATTTGAATTTCCTTAAATCACCCTCCCCTCAAGGGGGAATAAAGAGAGCAATCTTATCTCAACGTTCCCTCTCCCCTTGTGGGAGAGGGATAGGGTGAGGGGGAATTCTATTATAAATTCCCCTATCAGTTCAGCACAGCAGTTCCACCCTTCTGATCTTGAATAGAGAGATAAGAAGCGAATTATTCACGATAACTAACCTTCAATATCTTATACCTCACCTCTCCTATCGGGATCTCTATAGTGACTATCTCTCCTTCCCTCTTTCCTAATAATCCACTGCCTATCGGAGAATTGCTAGTGATATAACCTTGGCTGATATCCATAAATTCTTGATCACCAACGATGGTATACTCAAACTCATCCATAGAACTCTCATCTTGGATAGTTACGGTGCTTCCAATACTCACCACTCCCTCTTCAGCTTGTTCTATGATCACACAATTTTCGAGCTTTTGCCTTATCTCCCTTATCCAAGTTTCATTCAGAGCTTTTTCCTCTCTAGCCGCATCCAAAGGGGAATTCTCAGCCACATCCTTATCACTAAGAGCCCGAGCGATATCCTGAGAGATCCTCCTGGATTTTCTCTCCAACTCCACAAGCTTTTCTTTAAGCTTCCCCTTTTCCTCCAAGGTAAGATATACCGGTTCCTCCAATTTAATCCCTCCATATTAACTAACTTGATGAACTATGCTCAAGAAGTCGTCTTCTCCACTTATGATCGCTTTCTGAATAATTAATCTATCTCAATGGGATAATCTCGATATTCCTTCACCGTCTCGAACATCGCCACTATATTCTCCGGTGGGACCTCCAACAGGATGTTATGCACCTGATTGAATACGAACCCTCCCCCAGGGGCGAATATCTTCAACCTTCTCTTAACATGCTCTCTGACTTCCTCGGGAGTTTCCATAAGAAGCACTTGTTGAGTATCACAACCTCCCCCCCAGAAGGTTATCTTATCCCCAAACTCGCTTTTTAATCTCTCAGGCTCCATATTAACCGCTGAAGTCTGCACAGGATTCAATATATCGACTCCAATATCGATCAGATCAGGGATAAGATCATAGACAGAACCACAGGAGTGGAGAAAGACGTAGATATCGGAATTATCTTTGACATAATCATATATCTTCTTATGGCGAGGCTTAAACAATCCTCGATACATAGCAGGAGATATCTGAAGAGCTAACTGCGTTCCCAGGTCATCACCCATCTGAATGATCTGAATATAGTCTCCCACAGCTTCCAAATATCTTCTCAGATTTTCGAGATGCATCTCCACCATTCTATCGAGCATATACTCTATAAACTTTTGATCTGCCGCTAAGTCGAACATGAACTTCTCATATCCACATAAGAAGTGACCGCCTTCCAGCAAGTTACCCCCAAATCCGCCCATAATAGCTCGATCTGTGCTTCCATAAAGTTCCCTTGCGTTCTTACCCAGAAGTTCAAATTCATCCTCTCCCCACAACTGACTTTCCCAATTGAACTTTTTGAGATCATCTATAGTGGTAGCAGAAGCTAAAGGGAAGTGAATCGCATCAAACCAATAGCCCCCAGCAGGCATCTTAGCCATAGGGGTACCATCCATATCACGTATAATAGTGCTTCCATCCTCAGCGATGACTGGATCGAACTCGGAAGAGATCAGAGCGGGAGTTCTATCGCTTAAGGTGTAAGGTTTCCACTCCTCGTTACCCAAATCAAAGGTGGCTTTCACCCTATCCAGAGGAACAACATCAACTTCAAATAGGTCCAAAATAGGCTCCTCCACAATAGCCAATTGTTGCATAATATCATAAACCTTTATCTCTCCCTCCTCGATCCCCAGATACTTCTTCAGCTTGCTATAAGCAGGAGCCATAATTCCAGTGGATCTCATTCCCCCAAAGTCGATGGGAACTTTATCCGGTTCCTCGTGCTTGATAGCCTTTAATACTCGCTCTCTCGAATTCATAACTTATTCCTCCTTCTGAATTTGGAAATTAGATCAATAACTACTGCTCAATTACGATACTCCCTCACCGCCTCTAGATGCTCACTATAGGTGCTAGAGAAGTGATGAGAGCCATCTCCCTTAGCTACAAAGTAGAGGTAATCCACCTCAGCAGGCTCGAGAGCCGCCCTTATAGAATCGAGACCGGGATTGGATATGGGGTGAGGAGGTAAGCCATATCTAATATAGGTATTGAAAAGGGAATCAACTTGAAGATCATCATAAGTGAGCGGTCTGATGTTTTCCCTGATAGCATACCTAACCGTAGGACATGCTTGAAGCTTCATCCCCCGCTTTAAACGGTTGTGAAATACCGCTGATATCAGAGGACGTTCGTCCTTATTCTTAGCCTCCTTCTCTATTATCGAGGCTAAGGTGGTGATCTGAGATAGCGATAAATTGGTTTCGCTCTTCCGATATATGGGGATCACCTTTTCTTTAAACTCCTCGAACATAATCATCGCTATCTGCTCCTCAGATATCCTTCGGGAGAAATTATAGGTATCTGGATATAAATATCCCTCTAGGTTAGTCAAAGAAGCCAGCTTCTCTATTTTATAACTTCTATTCACCACCTGAAGAAACTTCTCTTTATCCACAAATCCCTTAGCGCTTAGAAGATCAGCGATCTGTTCACTTGTATATCCTTCAGGGATAGTCACTGGATGTAGAACTACTTCTCCTTTCACCAGCTTGTCCAAGATCTCTCCTGCGTTAAGATGAGGAGATAATCTATATTCACCAGCCTTAATTCTCCTATCATATCCGCCAAGTCTAGCTATTTGGCTGAACCAAAACTCACTTCTAATGAGATTATTTTCCTTCAACATAAGAGCGATCTCTTCAGTTCCACTTCCAGGAGTGATAATTACCGTCTTATAATCAGGTTTATCCGTTACTGGATTAAAAGCTTGCGAGGCTGATATAAGAGCTAGAAGAACGAGAATCACTATGATCTGAACTATCACTATAAAAGTGACGGAGATACTCCTAAATGCTTTTGAAGACATCTTCATATTAACTATCCCTAACTTGGGACTTCATCCCATAATCTCCAATTTCTATCTTCTGTCTGAAGGGCAGAGAGGTGCTAGCTATCTCACCTAAATTTTATATCCCAATCGTATGGTATCTGATCGGTGTCATAAGGCAGGCGATATTCATCGGGTTCATCCCGACTGTAAACTCTGGTGGGGAAGTTTAACAACAAGGATGGCACAACCCCTATAGTCTTATATCCATGCATTACTCCAATCGGTATTCTAAGCAAGATACTATTTTGCTCGCCTAAGAAGAACTCGTTCACCTCACCCTTAGTGGGGGAATCCCCCCTAGCATCATAGAGAACTGCCTTGATCATACCTCTTACCACCACAAAAAAGTCGTTTTGTAACTTATGGTAATGCCAAGCCCTTATCACCCCTGGGTAATTAAGGGATACATAAACCTGTCCAAACCTCTCGAATATCTCATCATCCTCCCTCAGGATCTCCATTAACATTCCTCTTTCATCAGCATTCATCTTCAATTGTTTAATCCTGACTCCTTCTATAAGGGAGGAAGGATTTCCCCCTGTTCCTCTGTTTTTATTCATAATTCATCCCCTTATCTATCGGATAAAATATCAGAGACATAGACGAAACAGACACCTTTACCCTCCACCTCTGGGATCATCTCTTGGAGAGCCAAAAAGGTGTTAAATCTTACATGACCTATTCCAATCGCCTCTCCATCCTTCAAGGCGATCTCAATCAAAAGACGAATGCGTCCTTTTATATACTCGATATCGCTCTGATTATCCAAGTTTACCCTATTTCTAGCCGAGGGAATCCCCATCTCCCTCGCTACTGTCAAAGCTACTGATTTTTTAGACGTCCTGCTATCTATAAAATATAGGTTCCTGGCTTTGATCTCGCTCAGCACGGCTCGCATAGTTCTCTCATCCTCAGTAGCTTTAGAGCCCA
>CAZSTA010000205.1:0-6351 GCA_964609495.1 uncultured bacterium
TGTAAGCATGTAGAATATTGTGCTAGCGGTTTGAACCCCCTAAATCACCCTCTCCTAACCCCTCCCGTCGAGGGCGGGGGAAATAAAGAGAGCAGTCTTATCTGGATGTTCCCCCTCGTGGGAGAGGGATAGGGTGAGGGGGGTTATATCTTGAACTCACTAGCGCAAACTTTTACATTGCTTACCAAAAGGCTTGACATTTTTGAGAATGTGTGATATAGTATAATTTGGAGATAATATCAATAAGAGTTCTTCAACAAACCTAGGGTTGCTTTATGATCATAGTTTGAAGGAGGTGATTTTTCCGTATTAACTCAGAAGAGATGTAGAGATGAGCAAAAGATGAGATTACCCAAAAAAATTCATTTTACAAAGGAGGAAAGAGAAATGAAGAGAAGTTTATTATTTATTAGTTGCTTGGCAGTCATCCTGATTGTATCCTCGGTAGTATTAGCGAAGGAGGGTCCTATAGTTACCTTTACTGGAGCGGAAACTGGTCCTCTGCCAGAGAAGTTCAATGAAGCACCGATGTTAGCTGAACTAGTAGAGGCAGGAGTGCTTCCTCCTGTGGAGGAGAGATTGCCAGAAGAACCACTAGTAATTAAACCAATAGAGGGGATTGGACAGTATGGAGGGATATTACATTCAGCATCTTTGGGACCACGGCAATTTTGGGGATTGGCGCATGGAACGGTTGAGATGTATATGTTCCAAGTGGATAACACCGCCTCAAAGATAGTTCCCGATATAGCTAGAGCTTATGACCTTTCCGAGGATAAAAAGACTTTAACTATATACCTAAGAAAGGGAATGAAGTGGTCGGATGGTCATCCCTTTACCACTGAGGATATAATTTACTGTTGGGAAGATGAAGCTAACAATGAAGAACTTTCTCCCGCGGGTCCTTCTAGTCGGTGGAAGGTAGCAGGGGAGTTCCCGGAATTTGAGAAGGTGGATGACTATACTTTGCGTATCCATTTCCCCAAACCATTCCCATCTGTCCTCGGTTTGATTAGTAATTATCCAACTAAACAGACAGATTTATTCGATCCCAAGCATTACCTAAAGAAGTGGCATATAAAGTATAACCCCGATGCCGATAAGCTGGCAAAAGAAGAGGGTTATGATCATTGGTGGCAAGCATACGCGTATCATAGAACAGCCATGACAGGACAGCAGGATCTTGATCTCCCAGTTGTTGGTCCTTGGATGCTAAAGGAAGCTACCCTAACTGCGAGAGTATATGAGCGAAATCCTTACTTCTATGCGGTAGATACCGCGGGAAATCAGCTCCCCTATATCGATCAGGAGGTTATTCATACCGTAGCGAATGAGGAAGCAGTTAATATGAAGACGATAGCCGGGGAGATGAGCTTCAGTGGGTTTATGTTAAAGATGGAGAACTACACTCTCTATAAGGAGAATGAGGAGATCGGTGACTACCATGTTCGGACGTGGCAGAGTCCTGTAGCTTCCGAGATCCAGTATGCCTTCAACCTAAATCACAAGGATTCTGTTCTGAGGGGGATCTTCCAGGATGTTAGATTCCGTCAGGCGATGTCCTTAGCGATCAATCGGGATGAGATTAATGAGGTTACCTATTTAGGAATGGCTACACCTTGTCAATCCACAGTTACTCCTACTTGTAGTTTCTACAAGGAGGAGTGGGGAGAATACTATGCTCAATACGATCCTGATAAAGCTAATGAGCTCTTAGATGAGGTGGGACTTAAGTGGGATGCCGAGCATAAGTATCGTCTAAGACCCGATGGCAAACCCTTAAGCGTAATCATTGAGATGGTTGAGGGAGCAGGACTAAAAGGGATGTTGAAGAATTGTGAGTTAACGAAAGAATATTGGGAGGATGTCGGAGTTAAGACAGATCTTAAGACAGTGGAGCGTTCGCTACATTTTACACGAAAAAATGCGGGTGAACTTGATGTAGGTATGTGGTGCTCAGACCGTATGGAGGAACTTCGTTGTTATATACCTCGTTTTACAAAGTTTAACCCTTCTGGTGATATGGGCTATGCAATCCAGTGGGCTAAGTGGCGTGATACTGAGGGAGAGGAAGGAGAAGAGCCACCCGCGGAATGGATAGAGCAATGGGAGAGGATGGATGAGTGGTATACTGCGGCGACTGATGAAGAATATCAACGATTAGCTGGGGAGGTATGGGGTTTCTTCTCCAAGCAATTGGTTTTTATCGGGACCGTAGGTTACACGGCAGTGCCTGTGGTGGTAAAGAATGACTTAAAGAACGTTCCAGAAGTAGCGAATTTCGGTGATGGTCCGAATTGGTCAAAGTCTATCCTGCCAATGCAGTGGTATTTCGAGCAGGAATAATAGAACGATAGGGGTTTTGCCTGTCTTTCAGGTAAAACCCCTTACTCCTTTATTATAAGAACTATAGTTTCGCATTTTTGGGGATATGAAAGGGGAAAAATGTATCTTGTAAAAGATGAGAGGCCACAAAGTGTGATAATTTTGAGTCGAGATTATGAGGATTCGGAGTATAGAGCGGCTGTGATACTACAAAACAGGTTAGCTAAAAGGGCAAAGGTAGAGATAGAGATCGGGAAAGAAGATGAAATAGAAGGGAATAGGCCTGAAATAAAGATATTACTAGGTAAAGCTAAAGAGGGCATATTCAGTGATATACTTAGAGAACCAGTGGGAATTTCTGGACAAGAAGGGTTTATTCTCAGAACCATATATAGAGATGGCTATCCTTATATCCTCTTGTTAGGAGCTGATGATAAAGGAGTATTATATGGGGTGGGTAAATTCTTAAGAAATATCGAATTTTCTGAGGGAAATATCTCCATCTCAGAGCTCAACATTAATACTGTGCCATTTCATGAGTTACGAGGAGAATTTTTAGCTAACCATAATCAAGATGTAGCCTATAAGAATTGGCCAGTTGATCTCTGGAAAGATTATATTGAGGAGCTTGCCCTTTGGGGTGTAAATACGATCTTTTATCTTCCCATCCAGTTTGGACAACGTAACAGTTCCATCTGGTATGGAACAGACGAGGAGAAGGCTCAGTGGGAAGTATGCGCTCAGATACCAACCATAGTCAAATCCCTGGGATTAGACGTAGGGATATATCTGGGTGCTAATGATGTGTTTGCTGATCAACTGGATGGTTTGAAAGCGGCTTTGAGAGGGCGTACAGAATCTATTTCTGTGGGTACAGAGCAAGCTCATGTCTGCCCCTCGGGAAAGAAGGAGAGAGAATTAATATTAAAGCTTAGGGAAGAGCTATTCCAAAAGTTACCTTACATCGACTATTTATTTATTCCAAGCACGGACTATGGTGGCTGTGCTTGCGGAGATTGTGATCCTTACGTAATTACTTACCTGAAGCTAGTTTCTGAAACAGCAGAACTTTTGTGGAAATATCATGAAAATGCCAAAGTTATCATATCTAATCAGTTTCTTACCGCCAAAGGGCAAAAGATGTTATGTGAATATTTACAAAGAGAGAGGCCAACCTGGCTTCATTATATTGCTTATGGACATGGTGCTAATGCTATAAACTTGAAGGAGATGTTAGAGCGAGTTCCGTCTTCTTATAAGATAATATTATATCAAGATATTACAATGAGAGGCGGATGGGGAAAGAATGGTGCTACTCCATGGGTTATGGACTTCAACTATGATGTAGGAGGAGGCTCTACACTAGATTCTTGGGTTCAGGAAAGTGCTGATGGGCATCCCGAGGTTTGGAAGTTCGAGGAAGTAAAAGATAGGATATATGGTTCATTCCCCTATTCTGAAGGTATCCACGATGACATCAACAAGGTGTTGTGGTGTCAGGTGCATTGGGATCCAGGCAGAGATAGAGGGGATATCTTGAAAGAATACTGCGATTTTTATTATGGTAAAGATGTAAGTGGATCGATCATTAAAGCCGTCCTTTTGATGGAGAAAGTCTCCGACTTAGAGACTGCTCAAGAGATATTAAGTTTACTTTTGCTCGCTGAGCAAAAGATGTTTGATCTTGTTAAAGAGAGTTGGAGATGGAAGATTTTGAAGATTAGAGGGGAGAAGGATGTCCTCAATTATGGAGAGGGGATATTACCACCAGAGGAGATAAGCCAATTAAAGGGAGATGTTCAGAGCTTGGCTCAAGAAATATACCAGCTCTGTCGGCAAACGGCTCTTTGGCCGTAATAGTTTTTGCTTATGTAGGATGCTAAATAGCAGATTTTTTGGAAAATCTGCGAAAGTATAGATAAGAAGACTGCTGTATAATCATAGAGTGAAGGAGGTGATTTTTTCTGCATTAATTCAGAAGAGACGAGCAAAGATGAGATTCTCAAAAATTTATTTCACAAAGGAGGAAAAAGGAGTGAAGAGAAGTTTATTACTTGTTAGTTGCTTGGCGCTCATCCTGGTTGCATCCTCAGTAGTATCAGCAGAGGAAGGTCCTATAGTTACCTTTACGGGGATAGAGACTGGTCCGTTACCAGAGAAGTTCAATGAAGCCCCGATGCTGGCAGAAATGGTGAAAGCAGGAGTGCTTCCCCCTGTAGAGGAGAGGGTACCAGAGGAACCACTGGTAATCAAACCGGTAGAGGGGATTGGACAATATGGAGGAACGTTGCATGAATCTGCCTTAGGGCCTCGGCAATATTGGGACCTCACACATGGTACGTGCGAGATGTATATGTGTCAAGTAGATAATACGGCTTCAATGGTGTATCCCGATATAGCAAAGGGATATGAGCTTTCTGAGGACAAAAAGACTTTGACGATCTACTTGAGAAAAGGGATGAAGTGGTCGGATGGTCAGCCCTTTACCGCCGATGATATAATGTTCTGGTGGGAAGATGAAGCTAACAATGCGGAACTTTCCCCAGCGGGTCCTTCTAGTTGGTGGAAGATAGGGGGGGAGTTCCCGAAGTTTGAGAAGGTGGACGACTGGACCTTGCGTATATATTTTGCCGCGCCATTTCCACCTATTGCTGGGCTGATGACCAACTGGAATACTATCCAAACTCTCTTCTACGATCCCAAGCATTATCTAAAGAAGTGGCACATAAAGTATAACCCCGATGCGGATAAGCTAGCTAAAGAGGAAGGTTATGATCACTGGTGGCAAGCATACGCGTATCATAAAGGAGTTGCAGCAGGACAGCAGGATCCTAATCTTCCTGTGGTTGGTCCTTGGAGGCTGAAGGAGGTTACCCTAACTGCGAGGGTATATGAGCGAAATCCCTATTTCTATGCGGTAGATACTGCTGGAAATCAGCTCCCCTATATCGATCAACAGATCGTCCATACCGTAGCGAATGAAGAAGCGGTTAATATGAAGACGATAGCCGGGGAGATGAGCTTCAGCGGGCAGATGTTAAAGATGGAGAATTATACTCTCTATAAGGAGAATGAGGAGAAAGGTGATTACCGTGTTCTGATGTGGAATAGCCCTGTAGCCTCCGAGATACAGTATGCCTTCAACCTGAATCACAAGGATCCAGTTCTGAGGGAGATCTTCCAGGATATCAGATTCCGCCAAGCGATGTCCCTAGCGATCAATCGGGATGAGATTAATGAGATCGCTTATATGGGCTTAGCTACCCCTTGTCAATCCATAGTTACTCCTGATTGTAGTTTCTACAAGAAGGAATGGGGAGAATACTATGCTCAGTATGATCCCGATAAGGCTAATGGACTCTTAGATGAGATGGGTCTCAAGTGGGATGCAGAGCATAAATATCGTCTGAGACCCGATGGCCAGCCTTTAAGCGTGATAATTGAGATGGTTGAAGGGGCAGGGCTGAGAGGAATGATACGGAACTGCGAGTTAGTGAAGGAATACTGGGAGAATGTCGGAGTTAGAACGGATCTTAAGACCATGGAGCGTTCATTGCATGGGACCCGAATAAATGCGGGTGAACTTGATGTAGGTATGTGGTGCTCAGACCGGATGGAGGAGATGCGCTGTTACATACCTGGGGCTACCAAGTTTAATCCCAGAAGTGAGATGTCTTATGCAGTCCAGTGGGGTATGTGGTTTGACACTGAAGGGGAGCAAGGAGAAGAGCCACCCGCAGAATGGAAAGCTCAGTATAAGACGATGGATAAGTGGTACACTGCTGCAACTGATGAGGAATACCAACGATTAGCTGAGGAGGTATGGGACTTCTTCTCCGAGCAACTGGTTATCATCGGAACTGTGGGTTATGCTCCCGTGCCTGTGGTGGTAAGGAATGACTTAAAGAACGTTCCAGAAGTAGCGAATTTTGGTGATGGTCCGAACTGGTCAAAGACTATCCTGCCAATGCAGTGGTATTTCGAGCAGAAATAGTAGAGCGATAGGGGTTTTGCCTGTCTTTCAGG
>CAZSTA010000206.1:0-6293 GCA_964609495.1 uncultured bacterium
AACTTGTGATGAGTCTCATTCACCTCGACTAGGCCACAGCTCTCGCTACGAATACTCTCCTCCCTACCGCGGGGGAGGCTCCGCAATAAATTCTTATCCGATAGCTTCACCCCCTGTCTCCTCCGTTCTTATCCTGATACACTCTTCTAAAGGAACTATGAATATCTTACCGTCTCCTATCT
Organism: uncultured bacterium; assembly: GCA_964609495.1. Lineage (GTDB taxonomy): Bacteria > CAZSTA01 > CAZSTA01 > CAZSTA01 > CAZSTA01 > CAZSTA01. Next base: position 183 of record CAZSTA010000206.1, read on the forward strand.
TCCCACTCTTAGCTCCCTCTATGATGGCCTCCACTGTAGGTTGAACGAAGTTATCGTTGACTGCGATCTCCAACCTGACCTTCTTCAGCAGATTTACCTCGGTCTGAACGCCTCGATAGACCTCCACAAATCCCTTTTGCTGACCACAACCTAGGGCATTTGTAACCGACATCTTATAGACCTCTGCCGCATATAAGGCCTTCTTTACATCATTCAACTTATGTGGCTGAATATAGGCTATAACGAGCTTCATTGCGATCCTCCTCTACTCCGTAATGAATATCTGGAAACCACTATAGGATTCCATCCCATGTTCCTCGATATCGAGTCCCATCAATTCCTCCTGCCGGCTCACTCTCAACCCCACGGTATATTTGATCGCTAAGAATAAGATCATCGCGGTAGCGAAGGTCCAGGCAAAGACCGAAAGCATTCCTATTAACTGATTGAGGAAGAGCGATATACCTCCACCGAAAAAGAGTCCATTTACCGCACCTGCACCGCTAGCCGCTCCATACCTCGCCTGAGCGAAGAGCCCGACCATCAACGTTCCGAAGGCACCGCAGACTCCATGAACAGAGACCGCCCCCACTGGATCGTCGATCTTCAAAATCTTGTCGATGAATTCCACGGATAATACCACCAGTATTCCCGCCAAGAAACCGATGATAATAGCACTTAGGGGGGAGACACTCGCACAGCCAGCGGTTATGGCCACTAGTCCAGCCAAAGCACCATTGAGTGTCATGCTGGTATCTGGCTTCTTGAAGTGGAACCAGGCGGTTATCATCGCCCCGATCGCTCCAGCGGAGGCGGACAAATTCGTAGTAACTGCGATGATAGCGATGCTTAAATTAGTCCCAGCAGTCGTGCTTCCGGGGTTAAACCCGAACCAACCGAACCAGAGGATAAATACTCCTAAAGCGGCTAGAGGAATATTATGTCCGGGGATCGCCCTAGGGATCCCATCTGAACCATATTTGCCATAACGAGGCCCTAGAACTATAGCTCCAGCTAGAGCCGCCCATCCTCCTACGGAGTGCACAACAGTTGAACCAGCAAAATCTATCATCCCCCTATTTCCTAACCATCCTCCACCCCAGATCCAGTGCCCTACCACTGGATAGATGAGGGCAGAGATGAAGATGCTATATATCAGATATCCTATGAACTTGGTTCGCTCAGCCATAGCTCCGGAGACGATAGTAGCGGCTGTCGCGGCGAAGACCACTTGAAACATCCAGTAGGCAAATTGCCATAATCCCTCTGCGGTAGTGGGATCTCCTGCACCTAAAAAGAAGCCTCCAGTCCCGAATAATCCAAGTTTATCCGCTCCGAACATCAACCCAAAACCTATCGCCCAGAAGGCGATCGAGCCTGCTGAGAAATCCATCAAATTCTTCATCATAATATTACAGGCGTTCTTAGCTCTAGTGAATCCGGTCTCCACCATCGCGAATCCTGCTTGCATAAAGAAGACCAGGAAGGCGGCGATAAGCGTCCAAACGGTATCGATAGCTATCGTATTAGGATCAGCTTCCTGAGCGCTCGCTAACGTAGGGAGACAGATGAGTAAAGCGATTACAAGTAACGATACTCTCTTTAACATCCTTTCTCCTCCTTGTTCAGTTATTTACTACCGAACTTTTTTAACTTCCCTCGATCTTTGAAAAATTAATCGGATTTTGTTATCCTCAAATTCCGAGAGGGTATTAACTTTGCCCGAAGTATATCATAGTAATGTTTCAAGAATATTTCTCAAATGTTAATTGTTTGTAAACTCAAGCAAAAATCACTTGAATTTTGGCTTTAAATGTGCTATTATAAAGTTGTATTCTGAGGATATATAGAATTTCCTCCAACTTATTATTATCTTTTGAACTTAAGAATATAGCTAAATTCTATAATCAACGTCGGGTGTTTCAGAATATAAGTGCTTACGTAGAAGAGGGAAGATATCGATCGATTATTTCTGATCTTTATCTTCGTAAGCAGTGATGATGAGCAAGTATAATATAGCATTAGGGGAGAATAATCATTATGAAAACTGCATTATTCTATGAGGTTTCAGATGGGAAGATAAGATGCCAGCTCTGTCCTCATAGATGTCTTATCGATCAAGATAAAGCAGGTATCTGTCGAGCGAGAAAGAATATCGATGGCAAATTATATTCCATAGCTTATGGAAGAGCCACCTCGCTAGCCTTTGATCCGATCGAGAAGAAACCATTGTATCATTTCTACCCGGGCTCTGTAATCCTATCCTTTGGCTCTTTAGGATGTAACTTCGATTGTCAATTCTGTCAGAATTGGCAGATCGTTCATCTCGATATCCCCACTCGCCAGATTTCTCCAGAGCAGATAGTTGAGATGGCCGAGTCGAGGATGAACAGTTCCCCAGCGAATATAGGAATAGCCTATACTTATAATGAACCCATTATAAACTATGAATATATACTGGATGCTGGGAAATTAGCCCACGAGAAGGGATTGAAGAACGTTCTAGTTACCAATGGGTTCATAAATCCAGAACCCCTGGAGAAATTATTTGATGTAGTAGATGCTATGAATGTGGATGTGAAATCCTTCAGGGATGATTTCTACCGTAGATGGTGCAAAGGGAGACTAGATCCAGTTTTGAAGACTTGTGAGATGGCAGTTGAGGCTGGATGTCACGTTGAGGTCACTAACCTCATCATCCCTACGCTCAACGATTCCTCGGAGGAGATAGAGATGCTGGTCGATTGGGTTGCGGAATCCTTGGGGGATAGGACTCCACTTCATTTCTCGCGCTATTATCCTCACTATAAGATGGATATTCCACCGACTAGCGCTGAAACTTTGCAGAGAGCTAGGGATATCGCCCTAAAAAAGCTTAAATATGTCTATATCGGGAATATTAGAATAGCAGGAGCGGATGACACCTATTGTCCTAACTGTGGTGCGGCAGTAATAGAAAGGCAGGGTTTCTATATCCTTCGCTATGAGTTAACGGATGGGAAGTGCAATTATTGCGGATCTAAGATAGATATTGTATCTTAACTCTTAGTTTGAGATGATTAAAACTATAAATAACTTGCTAACACAAGGGGATAAGATCCTTATAATCTCCCTGTTAATCTTAAGCTTCAGCGGAATCCTTCTAGCTCGAGTAAGGGGAGAGGAGGAGGGGGATTATGTGCTGATCGAGGCAAGGGGAGAGATAGTCAGGAGAGTGGGATTAAATGAACACCTTCGCTATGTGTTCAAGGTGGAGGGACCTCTAGGTTTCACTACTATTGAGATATATAGAGGTAAGGTTAGAGTTTTAGATTCTCCTTGTCCCTATAAGATCTGCAAGAAGATGGGTTGGATCAAGACTCCCGGACAGATGATAGTCTGTCTGCCCAATGAGGTTGTTATCACTGTTGAGAGCGAGGATATAGAGAAGTCGAGGGGAGATCACTCTTTCACTGATCTGGATGCGGTAAGTAGATGAAATCGCTCTACAAAAATAGGAGGGGTAGAGGGGAGGATTCCTCCCCCTACATAGGGAAATTAGTCGATCTATCTCTTCTAGTTACCGCGGGGCTAGCTCTATATTTAGTGGAGGCGAACATTCCTAACCCGATCCCCTTGCCCGGAGCAAAATTGGGCCTAGCTAATCTAGTTACTCTTTTAGCTATATCTCTATTTGGATTTCAGGAGGGGATCCTCGTCGCTCTTCTAAGAGTCATCTTAAGCTCGCTCGTAACTGGAACTTTTCTCACTATCGCTTTCTTCTTAAGTCTTGCTGGGGCGATAAATAGCGCTTGCTTTATGGGCTTTCTCTACAGATATCAGCCTCGTTATTTCAGCCTAATCGGGGTAAGTGTTGCCGGGGCAGTGGCTCATAATCTAGGTCAATTTGTAGTGGCTTATCTAATCATTGGGCATCGTGGTTTATTTCTTTATTTGCCATATCTAACTTTATTTGCTCTTCCCACTGGATTCTTTAATGGATTAATAGTAACATATTTACGACAGGGACTTATAAAAGCGGGTCTAAGCAAGCTGTGAATTTCTAAGGGGAAATAGATATGCGAGAGATCACAACCTATCAATATGAGCTTTTTCCAAGCCTGACCGCGAGGTTTCCTTCCACTCGTTATCAGGGTAGCAAAGCGAAACTCGTTCAGTGGATTTGGGAACAAATAGCGGACTTGGATTTCAAGACCTGTTTAGATGCTTTTGGTGGCACAGCTACTGTCTCTTATCGTCTGAAGCAGGCGGGCAAGCAAGTCGCCTATAACGATCTGCTCCGCTTCAATTACTATATTGGACTGGCGCTCATCGAGAACAATCAGGTCCGTCTGAGTTCCGAAGAGGTGGACTGGCTCCTCCAGAGGCATCCAGATATCACATATCCAAGTTTTGTCCAAGATAATTTCTCCGATATCTACTTTACTGACGAGGAGAATGCCTGGATTGACCAAACGATTACCAATATCCGTCAACTCACTGATCCATACAAGTTCGCTCTCGCATTTTTCGCTCTGTGTCAAGCTTGCCTCATCAAGCGACCTTATAATCTGTTCCATCGAAAAAATCTCTATATTCGCCTCGCGGAAGTTGAGCGTTCATTTGGAAACAAGACCACCTGGGACAGACCCTTTGACGAGTGGTTTCGTTCTTTCGTGGAGGAAGCAAATCAAGCTGTCTTTGACAACGGTCGGAGGAATCGCGCCCTGAACCTTGATGCTGTTGATGTGCCTGGTGAGTATGACTTGGTGTATATAGATACTCCTTACATCTCCAAACGTGGTGTAGCCGTTGACTACCTGGGGTTTTACCACTTCTTGGAAGGATTAACGATGTCCGATCAGTGGGGCAAACATATAGATCGCAGATCAAAGCATCGCCGTTTCCTGCCACGACCGAATGAATGGACTGACAAAAACCGGATCCATTCTGCTTTTGATCGTTTATTCAAGCGATATCAGGAAAGCGTAATTGTGATCTCTTATCGAAGCGACGGTATCCCTTCTGAATCGGAGCTTGTATCCCTGCTCAGGCAATACAAGAGCGATGTCCGCGTAGAACATTTTGGTCATTATAAATATGTGTTATCTCCCAATTCCAAGTCTGGGGAAATTCTCTTGATCGGGACATAGATTCTGCTGTTAAGTTTCAAATCTTTTATCACCTCATCAGAAGCTAAGACTCTCACAGAGAGAAAAGCTTTGCGTAATTCAAGATGAGTTATCAAAACTTAGGAGTTACTCGAATGAAAAGAATAATTTTAGCTTCGGCTTCACCTAGAAGAAAACAATTATTGGAAAAGATAGGGCTTTCTTTCACTATCGAATCTAGTGATCTTAATGAAGATAATGCCACTTTATCCTTAGATAAGGATCCGATTGAGTTAGCTAAGGAATTGGCTCTAAGAAAGGCTACTTTCATAGCTAGTAGAAATAAAGAGGGAACCCTGGTAATCGGAGCGGATACGATCGTCATCTTAAACGGTGATATCCTGGGCAAACCTCATACTCCAGAGGCTGCCGAGGAGATGTTATCCCAACTCAGCGGGATATGGCACAAGGTTATAACAGGAGTAGCCTTAGTGGAAGCTCAAAATGGTAAGTGGATAGTAGATGCTGTATCAACTGAGGTCAAGATGAGAGAGTTATCGGAGGATATAATCAAAGCCTATATCTCCACCGATGAGCCGCTCGATAAAGCAGGAGCTTATGGGATTCAGGAACTAGGAGCGGTCTTAGTGGAGGAGATAAGGGGCTGTTACTATAATGTAGTAGGATTGCCTTTAGCTAAATTAACCGAGATGCTGGAATATTTTGGAGTTGAGGTTTACAGAAGATGGAAATCAAATTCGTGTCTCCAATAGTCGAAAAGGAATTAGGGTTATTCGTTAGAGCTTTAGAGGAGAAGTTCGTCTCTCACCTCGAAAAGGTGATATTATATGGTTCTCAAGTGAAGGGAACAGCCTCTGAAAGCTCTGATATAGAGATTCTGGTGGTCATAGATGAGAGAGATGCAGAGCTAGAGGATGATATCATAGGAGAGGCATTCGAGATAACATTGCGGTATAGAATCTATCTCTCTCTCAAGATCATAAGTTATTCGGAGTATCAG
>CAZSTA010000207.1:0-4510 GCA_964609495.1 uncultured bacterium
GAGGTTTAGGGTGAGGGGGAAATTATATCTTGAACTCCCTAGCGAAAAAACTAAGAATAACAATTCATTTGAGATTATTTAATGCCGCTATAGATGGCAGATTCAAAATCCAACCTGCTTTTAAGAGAAGGAGTGTATTCGATATGAGTTATCCTAAAATGATGAAGATACGTCAGAAGCTCTATAGCTCTCCAATACCTGATATAACAGGTCATATCAAGCAAGAGATGCTAAAAATTAGGTTGAGCGAGATCATCCTTCCGGGAGAGCGAATCGCTATAACCGCAGGAAGCAGAGGAGTCGCCAACATCGCTCAGATATTAGCTTGCCTAGTCAAGGAGGTTAAAGCGATAGGTGCAGAACCATTTCTTATCCCAACCATGGGAAGTCATGGAGGAGGAATTGCGGAGGGACAGATCGATGTCCTAGAGGGATTAGGGGTAACTGAGAGGAGTGTTGGTGCTCCGATTTTATCCTCTATGGAGGTGGTGCAGATCGGCGAGACTCCGGGTGGGCTCCCAGTTTATATTGATAAGAATGGAGCCGAGGCAGATGGCATAATCGTTGTCGGTAGGGTCAAACAGCATACCGATTTCTCAGGCACCTGGGAGAGCGGTCTTTTGAAGATGATGGTTATCGGTTTGGGAAAGAAGAAGCAGGCGGAGGTGATTCACGCTCTAGGAGTGCCGGGGCTGAGATTTCATATCCCCGAGGTGGCTAAGGTTGTCCTCGATAAGGCAGACATTCGCTTCGGAGTGGCTATATTGGAGGATGGCTATGATAGGACCTCGGAGATCATAGCCTCTCTGCCCGAGGAGATCATAGATAGGGAAAGAAAGCTATTGCAGAGGGTAAAGAGAAATGCGGCTCGCTTGCCCTTCAAGGATATCGATATCCTCATAGTCGATCGCCTAGGGAAAGATATCAGCGGTGCTGGGATGGATACTAATGTCATCGGTCGCCTCCGAATACCTGGCGAAAGGGAGTTCAGACAGCCTCGAATTAAGATTATAGTGACGCTCGATCTAACCGAGGGAACTCATGGAAATGCGGCCGGGATCGGTTTAGCAGATTTCACCACGAAGAGGCTTGCCGATAAGATCGATTGGGACATAACGAATATTAATACCATAACTAGCGGTTTTTTGGAGAGGGGAAAGATGCCCATAACTTTTCCCAGCGATAAGGAAACTATAGATAACGCTCTCTTTATGATTCGCAGTAAGCCTGTGGAAGAGGTTCGCTTAGTCCGTATTCTTGATACGCTTTATCTGAAGAAGATGCATATCTCCGAAGGATTATTGGAGACCGCTCGGAATAATAAGAGGATCGTATATATCGGGGAGCCTAAGCCTATGCAATTCGATGAAGAGGGAAATCTTCTGGGGGGTATCAGGCATATCGATTGAGAATGGTTTTATGTGGCTCTATATCCAATCAATAATTCAAAGACTATGAAGGAGAGCGTAAGGGTGAGGTCTAATTTTCCAAACAATTAAGGAAACTTTTTTACCTTGAGTTTTGTTACCTGCAAAAGTTTTCTTAAAAGGAGGTATATTAAATGCCATATCTTTATGGGAAGAACTATACTAAAGAGGAGTTGTTGAGGAGAGTCGGTGATATATCACAGATAGGTGGCGCTCAACTTTATGAATTAGTGGAAGGTAACACCAAGGGAGTGCAAGCGGTAGATTTTCGTACTGGGACTGGATTCAACTTTACTGCATTGCCCGGAAGAGGTATGGATATCTCTTATGCTGAGTATCAGGGGCAACCCCTCTGCTGGAGGTCCTCGATTGGAGATGTCGAGGCTTCCTACTTCGAGCCAGAGGGACTGGGCTGGCTACGTTCCTTCTATGGCGGATTAGTAGTAACCTGCGGTTTAACCTACGCTGGTGCTCCTTGTAGCGATGAGGGCGAGGAATTGGGGATACACGGAAGGATATCCCACCTCCCTGCTAAAAACGTATGGGTGGAGGGAAAGTGGGAAAGCGATGATTACTGGATGTGGGCTCAGGGCAAAATGCGGGAGACAGTTGTCTTTGGTGATAATATATCCTTGACTAGAAGGATCTCTGCTAAACTGGGAGAGACCAGATTTTTTATCAAAGATGTAGTAGAGAATATGGGCTATGAACCTTCACCCTTTATGATCCTCTATCACATCAATGGCGGCTTTCCCGCGATAGATGAGAATGCGGTTCTCGTTTCTCCCACGAAGGATGTTACTCCTCGGGATAAGGAGGCCGAGATAGAAGCAGATAAATATTACTGGTTCCAAGCGCCTACTCGCGGATTTAAAGAGAGAGTTTACTATCATGATATGGCTTGTGATGAGAAGGGCTTCGTTTATACAGCTTTGGTGAATAAAGGATTTAGGGATGGGCAGGGCTTCGGCTTCTACGTCAAATACAAGAAGGATCAGCTTCCGAGATTCATCCAGTGGAAGATGAACTGCACCGGGACCTACGTAGTGGGGATGGAGCCTTCTAACTGCTTAGTCGGAGGACGGGATAAGGAGAGAGCTAAAGGGACTCTCCAATTCCTCGAGCCTGGCGAGGTAAGGGAGATCAACTTGGAGATCGGGGTTCTATGTTGCCTAAGCGAAATAGAGGAGCTTGAGGCTAAGGTCGAGAAGATAAAGGCTGGTTATGATAAATAGGAGGGGTAGAAAAGGTAACTTTTGAGGGAGGATTCCTCCCCCTTCAGGAGTGGGTCAGGTAGGGAATATCTGATCCACTTCACTTAGATTATAACAGCTAGTTTCGGGAGGCCATCATTTGTTAAAGGCATTTTTAGCGGTCAGTATATGGGCTGTATCTTTTGTAGCGACTAAGAGCCTTCTTCAGGAACTCTCACCGGTTAATTTGTTACTTCTAAGATCCACTGTTGGAGCAATATTTTTACTAATAATAACTTTCGCCCAAAAAGGTTTTGTTCCCATAGAGAAAGCAGATCGCCTGAAGATTATAATTCTGGCGTTAGTAGGTTTCTCTGTTCCTATGCTTCAGGCTAAAGGATTGGTATATACTACAGCCACTAATACTGTCTGGTTGATAATGGCATCTCCAATTTTTACCTTGATCTTAGCCGCTCTCTTTCTAAAAGAGAGATTTGATATTCTAAAGCTCTCGGGTTTTTTCATCTCTCTGGCAGGAGTAGCCTTAGTTATCGGTAAAGGGGAATTTTCCCTAGCTCTATTCGATAAATCAAGCACCTGGGGCGATCTTCTTATTCTAGGCAGTGCTTTTACTTGGGCGTTATATTCGGTTATGGGCAAAGGAATCCTAAAGAAATACCCTGCCCTGATGATCGTTGTCTGGACGATGGTTGTAAGCTCTATACTATTAACTCTTGTTACTTTCTCCACCTCTGCTTGGATTGAGATACCTCATCTCAGCTTACTAGGATGGGGAAAGATAGTTTTTCTGGGTGTATTCGCCTCGGGATTAGGCTACCTATTCTGGTATAATGCTTTAGAGGTGATGGATGCTTCCCAGGTAGCAGTATTTCTATATATAGAGCCGTTGATCACTACTATTACCGCTAGCCTCTTGCTTGAAGAGAGGATAACTCTCATAACTATAATCGGGGGAGTTATAATAATTGGCGGAGTGATCTTAGTCAATATGCGGAGACGAACTAATGCTATGAGGTCGGCTGATAAGAAAAGTGAGGATAAGGAGATAAGCTATGAAGAGATCCAAAGATAATATAGCGGAGATATTCGCTATAGGCGATGAATTGCTTTTCGGGAGGATATATGATACCAATTCCTTCTGGATGGCAGAGCAAGTTACTCGCTTAGGTGCTGAGGTGCGAAGGATCACTTGTCTGCCAGATGATAAAGATGAGATAATCAAAGGGGTTCAAGAGGCTATCGGGCGATCTGCTAAGTTTATCTTCATCAGCGGAGGCTTAGGTCCAACTCCTGATGATGTCACAGTAGAAGCGATGGCTGATCTCCTAGGATGTTCTATCGATATCGATCAAAGTTTAATAGAGAGATACATGCGTTGGCGAAATATAAGTCGTGATCAGCTCACTCCTCCTATGATCAAGATGGCGAGCGTTCCTGCCTCTGCGGAAATATTGCCAAATCCAGTGGGATGGGCTCCGGGTTTAGCTATGGATAAAGAGGGAATTAAGATATTTGTTACCCCTGGGCCTCCTAAGGAGATGAAGGGGATATTTGAGGAGCATATAGCAGATAGAGTATCATCGCTTCTAGGGAGGAAAAGCACCATCCTCAGATTGTTTATCAAGATGCATGAATCACAGATGTCGCCTCTAATGGAGGAGGTGATGAAGCAATTTCCTCAGACCTATGTCAAGGCTTACGTGAGTATGAGCACCGATAAAGGGTTACCAGTTGATATCATCTCCTACGGGATAACATTACAGGATAGCAAGGATCGGTTGACTAGAGCCTTAGAGTTTCTGACTAAATTGGTAAAGGATCAAAATAGGGATATATACTTGTTAGAGGAGGAAAGTTGAGCGAGGGTGT
>CAZSTA010000207.1:4610-6289 GCA_964609495.1 uncultured bacterium
ATTATATGTGGAAATATATAATCTTAGCAGTTATGTGGGGTGTTATCATCTTGGGATGGCTAATCCCAATGATACGACAACGTATTGTCTATGAAATTTATGAGGCGTGTGGATTAGGTGGCTCCTTTACCCTATTAATCCTTGGTATGGGTGGGGTATTTACCCAGTTTAATATTTTGCCACTCCGAATTATTGGCTTTATCCTCTATATTCCCGCCGCTTTTTTTGTTATATCCGCCTTTGTTACACTTAAGCACAAAGGTAAACCAACGGATGCTTGGGAATATACCACCACTTTGATCGACAGCAGTGTATTTCGAATTGTGCGACATCCTCTCTATTTAGGGACTGCCATTTGGACAGTTGCCTTGATGTTAATTTTCCAATCGATTCCATCAGCCCTACTGGGAATAGTAAATATCTTTTGCTTCTGGATGGCATCTAGAAAAGAGGACGCATTCAATATCGAGAAATTCGGAGATGGATACCAGGAATATATGAGAGAAGTTCCTATGTGGAATGTTTTTAAGGGATTAAGAAAGTGAGGATTATGAGCAAAGTCATTTTCAAAATTTAAAGATATGAGTGAGCAACTTCATTTGATAACGTGTTTGCGTTTCGCCTCGCTCACTCAAACTCGCTCTACAAAATTCTTTGGGAGGGTTAAACAGTGAGTGAAATAATAAATGAGCAGAAAAGTTTATTTGAGAGTGACGCTTACCAAAAGGGTGATATGAACCTCGTGATAAAAGATAGAGAAGAAAAACGAGAGTGTCTGCTCGAGGAAATAAAAAATAGAGTTATCTTAGGCAATGCGCTCAAAGTTCTCGAAAAAATGGATGGCGAAACTGTTGATATGGTATTTATCGACCCTCCCTATTTCTTACAGATACCGAGAAAAGAGCTAAGACGATGGGGTGTTAAAACTCAAGTTGAAGGAGTAGATGATGAATGGGATAAATTTTCATCTTTCCAAGAGTATGACGAGTTTATTCGTTCGCTTCTCAGGGAAGTGAAACGAGTGATGAAACCTAATGCTACTCTATGGGTAATAAGCACCTATCATAGTATCTTTAGAATTGGCAAAATTATGCAGGATCTGGGATTCTGGATATTGAATAATGTAATTTGGGTGAAGACCAACCCAATGCCAAACTGGTTAGGCGTGAGGTTCACCAATGCAACTGAAACTCTTATTTGGGCGGTGAGAGATAAAAATGCTAAGAAATATACTTTCAATAAGGATTACGCGAAAATCTTTGGTATCGGGAAGATAGGAGCGAATGTCTGGGTATTGCCTTTATGCGGTGGCAAGGAGAGGCTGAAGGATGAGAGGGGCAAAAAATTGCACTCCACCCAAAAACCTATTGAATTGCTTAAACGAGTTATAATGACTTCTACAAAAGAGGGGGATTTAATATTAGATCCCCTGGCAGGAGTTGGAACAACAGGATATGTTGCTCAAGCGCTAAAACGCGATTTTATTATGATAGAGATAGATGAGGAATATGTGGAAGGTATAGAGAATAGGTTTAAAAACCCATTAGGAATAAAAGAAACTTTAAAGAAGAAACTTAGGACAGATTTTGAATCAAGTTTAGGTATATTATTTTAAAAAGGATATGTTTAAATCTGGAAGATATAATTCGCTATATTTATGTGTCATCAGTGTATAGAGA
>CAZSTA010000208.1:0-2521 GCA_964609495.1 uncultured bacterium
ATTATACCAGATATGAGGCGAATGTCAAGAGCATATTGGAGAAAGGAGGCAAAGAGATATAAGTATATTAAGCATATTGCATATCTTGACAAAATAAAAATTTTAGGGTATAAATAGCAGATATAATATAATTCGGAGGGGGACTTTATGGATAAGGAAGAAGAAACCTTTACCATCAGTCAAGCGAGTGAGATGACTGGAGTTAGTGATCAGACTATTAAAATTTGGGAAAAACTAGAGAAGATAGGTCCAATCAAAAGAGATTGGAAAGGATGGAGAATATTTACCAGAAAGGATATCGAGGATATAATAAGGGTTAGAGACTCAAATATCCTTTAGCAGTCAACGTTGACTGCTAAATTCTTAAAGGGCGAATTTTTTCCCTGAAGATACCCTAATTTTAATTTACTTGTGGTAACCTTCGTTATCGCAAGTAAAAGATTAGAAGTGGGTCATTAATAGATATTAACAGCCCGCTAAACTTCGACTTTCCCCCTGACGATCGGCTCTTGAATACCATCCCTTACCTCCCCAGCATACTTGATCTTACCTCTGTAGAGCGAATTAGATAATATCCTCTGGACTCCCCTATGAGTCCAACCACATCCTCTCTTGGTAGTATATCCCTCCTCATTTAACCTCTTCGCTATCGCTCTAAGAGATAATCCTCTCCTCTTTAACTTTCGGATATACTTTACAATCTTGGCTTCAGCTTCATTTATCACTAGCTTAGAGTGAGAGCGTCCATTCCGCTGTGAGTCATATCCAAGAGCTAAACCACCTCCAGCATAACCACCATCTTTATACTTGCGTAGCCTTCCCGCGGTTAATCTTAATCGGATAAGCTCTTTTTCATACTCGGAAAAAGCTCCTTTTATCTGTCTAAAAAGTCGAGTGGAGGGATCGGATTTGTTAAGGTCGGGTTCGGTTATGGAGTATAACTTGACTTCAGAGACTTCCAGTTCCTTCTCGATAAACAACTCGGCAAATAGGTCCCTAGCAAGCCGATCCAATCTATACACAATAACTATATCGAACTCCCCTTCCTTAGCACTGTCCAGAAGGGAGAGTAAAGCGGGGCGATCTAAGGTAGCCCCACTTATACCAGCATCTTCATATATCCCGATTAACTTATACTTCTGGTCTTTACAATACTCAGTTATCTCCTCACGCTGGATATCTAACGATAGCCCTTCCTCAGATTGGATTTCTGTGCTTACTCTGATGTAGCCGACTGCTCTAGTCTTCATCTTCCTCAACTCCTTCAGCATCCACTCTGATCTCGATAGGTTGCATAACTGCGTCTAAATCCTTCAATTTAAGTCTAACTGCCCTGCCAGCACTCGATTTATAGGCTTTGATCTTTCCTTTTTGAATCCAGCGCCATAGGGTAGTCCTCCCAATATTGAGATATTTGTAAGATTCGCTAAAATTCAACCATCGTTCTGGAGCTTCTACTCTGCTCTCTAAATTGGATAATCGTTTCTCTAAGGCTGATATCCTATCCTCAATCCCTTTTATATGATCCATAATCATTTTTATCCTCTCCTTTACTTTGATGTTTTCGTCTTATTCTTCCCATCTTAACCTCGATATCCTCTGCAATTGTATCATCCTCCCAATCAGGATATACTTCCCTAGCGATCTTATTACCCTTAGCCACGCAATCCTCAAGACTACCTTTAACTATCACTTCATCTTTATTCTCAATTATCTCGGTAAGATCAGGATTTTCGGCAAGTAGCTTTTCAGCTAGTCCACCAACCGTTATCTCTAATCTCCTTCTCGTAACTATTCTCTTGTAAAGCTCATATACATTCTCATCATCAGTTCCTCTTAGAGATAAGCAATAGGCTTCCTTTCGATCTCTCCAAGTAAAGAAGTCTATCTCACCTTTGTCTTTCAGTAGTTCTCTTCTGATCTCCATATTATCACTCTCCTTTCAGATTTACTTACCATTAGACTCTGATAATCTCTTCTTCTGAGCGAAATATTCTTCAAGGATAAGAAGCCCTCTCTCAGATTTCCAGCCTCTCTCCTGAAGCTGTGGGATAAGAAGATCAGTATTACAGATATTATTATCTTCAATATGCTTCAGTGCCTCTTCTACAGTGGCAAAGTCTGGAGTTATATTAGTTACCTCATAATTCCAATCATACCACTTCCTAGTCTTCTCCGTATCTATATCTACCGAGATATACCAACCCTTTCCTCGCCACTGATCCCTGTTTTCATACTCTACGATCATATACATTTTATTTTACCCCCTTAAAATAAACAGACTAGATTAGGATTAAGGGGGGTTGTTACCCCCCCTCAACTTTTACTTTTTACCATTCCCACTTGCCATAGCAGGTTCCTTAGCTAATTCCTCAAGCTCGGTAAGAAAAGTTCTCAACTTAGAAATATTAAAGAATATTCCTAAGTCAAATTTTCCTCGTAGTGGATGTTCGACATGAGCGAAAATTCTGTCCCCCCAAGCTCGAATTTCGGTCTTAACCCCTCTGGGAATTTCAAACTC
>CAZSTA010000208.1:2621-6286 GCA_964609495.1 uncultured bacterium
ATCAACGGGAAGGCTCTTATCTCTACCATTGTCAGTAGCAACCTCTACCTTCACTTCTTCCTTCACTTCAGGCTTTACCTCTACCTTAGCTTCAGGTTTTTTAGGTTTAGGTGGAGTCCTGACATTCTTACCCATAATATCACCTCCTTTCCTTATCTTTTTATTTGATTTTCAAAGGTCAAATATTTATATTATTTATTAACAGTCAACCTTGACTGGTTTAGAGCTAAGGCAAGGTTTAACCGCCTTGCCTTAGCTTAGTTACTTACTCTTTTTTGGATGTTCCCTTCGCTCAGTGTCCAAGTTGACCGAGGCGTCCTTCAGAAGTCGTATAACTTCCACTTCCTCTAACAGTGCAGTACTCTGTTCTAAAATAGCTGTGCAACCCTTAATAGTCTCCAGTAGCCAACCTTCCCGGTCCTGTTCCCCTTTCCGACACGCTTTATAATACTTGTCTATACAAAACTTAGCGTGCTTAAAATGTTCCTTCCTTACTTCCTCTAGATTCACTTCTTTTTACCCCCTTAATATAATTTATACTTAATACCTGTTAATACTTTTGGTTAGAGGGGAAGGGAGCTTCCCCTCCCCTCTAACAGTATCACAACCCCCTAACAAGCTAGTGTAACTTCGACTTGGAAGACCTTTTCGAGTATAGTATTTGCAAAGTCAAGCAAATTGTCAATCGGGGTATTATATAGGTCCCAAGTTTTTCTCACGCTGTCTCTCTTGTCAACCCCTTCGACAAGACCCCCAAGACACTCGTTATATCCCTTCTGCTTTCCCTTCTCTTGTAACCCCTCTACCAGTAGCTCCACCTCTTTTACACTTAGACCAGACTCAGAAGTTAGTCTTGTGCAAAAAACCTTACTCATTTCCTTACCCCCCTTCTTTTTCCTTGCAATCGAGAAGGGGTTATGTTAAACTTTATATGGAAGCCTTCTTAACTGCAAGGTTTTCGACTTGCCTTCTGCTAGGTTCTCTCTCAAGGTTGCCTAGCAGGAGGTTTTATTTTTACCTGCTTTTCAAGGTTCAAATCGTTCTGGTTCTACTATTACTACTCTATATTATACCACAAAGTTTCAAAAAAGTCAAGTTTTTTTCTCTTTTTTTAATTATTTTTTTACCTTGCTAAAGTATAGACTATGACTACACTTTCAAATTCTTATGGAAACAGTCAAGTAATAAATTTTTAATACTTTTTTCTATTGTTAGGAATTATAGTAAGTAAATATAATATCTTAACTAGGTATATTGCTATAGTATATAATAGTATCAGTTAAGTATATTAGTAAGTAATTATGAGTTAATATATATATCATCTTGCCTTAATATATATTATCTTAAAGGGCAAGTTTTTAAGCTGGGGAACTTGAGTCCTGTATTAGTATTTGGAGAATACCAATATAATATATTTTACATATAAACTAGACAAAAGAGCAGATATTCAGTATAATAAAGGGCAAGGATAAAGAATTAAGAAAGGAGGGTTAAAATGAAGAAAGCTATTAAGGTTATCCTGGTGATGTTGATAGCTATTTTTATGGTTAGTGGGCTAGCTGAGGCAAAGGGAGCGATAAAGAAGGTAAGTTCATTCTTCTATAAGGATTTACTCGGAAATGGCTGGATTGTAGGGGAGATAAAGAATGTTGGGACTATAGCTACTGAGAATAATAAGGTAATAGCTACTTTATATGATAGGAATGGTAAAATGATCGGAGTTGAATCATCACATACAGATTTAGATATCCTACTACCTGGGGAAAAATCACCCTTTAATATATTAGTGGAAGATAATGTGGATAAGGTAAAGAAATTTTCCATCAAGTTATCTGCTGATGCAACTACTGAGAAGCCCCTAAGATCAATTAAGGTTCTTAACAAAAATAGCTATATTGGGGAACTTGATGACTTTGTAGTAGTAGGAGAGGTAAAAAACAGAGGGAAGAAAACAGCAAGATTTGTTATGGTTATTCTTATTCTGTATGATAGCAGAGGAACGACTGTTGGATGTGATTCTACCTTTGTGGAAATTAGTACCCTTGCACCAGGAGAGACATCCCCATTTGAAATTTCTATAATTCATGATGTGCCAGTCAAAAAGGGAAAGAAATATAGAGTGATTACACAAGCAATGTATGATTAATTGAGATTTAGCTTACAAATGATCACAAACACAAGCAGGTTATTTTGTCTGCTTGTGTTTTTATTTTAAAAAGATACTATTTATCGCGCCTTAGAGACAATACTTGAGCAAGAGAAAGCAGAGCGAGAGCAGAAAGCATTAGATTTATATCTGAGATGTTGGACACAAGAGCAGATAGCCAAGGAACTAGGTGTGGGACAACAAACAATAAGCGAAATTCTTACCAATTTTTCGCAGGTGCAAAAATCTGGTAAAAGTGATGATTTCAAACCATTTCTCTATAATATCTGGAACTTGCAAAAGCAAGATAATGTAGTAGATACTCACTTTGGGAGCTTCCCCCAAATCTTTATGGAGAATCTCTTATATTATCATACCCAGGTATTTGATATAGTAAAAGGCAAACTGCTTGTATTTTAAATACTGACATATACCTGACTATAACAGACAGTTTGAGAAGATAATAGTTGACTAATCGAGGGGTTTTATGTTATAATTAATAGTGAAAGGAGTTTCATTTTAGACTAGAGAAGATAGATTAGATTAGCGGAGATGAGACTAGATAAATGCCAGATGACTATGAACTAAGAACAAGTTTAGAAGCGATAGATAAATTCTCTAAGGTAATGGATCAATATCTCCATCGTCTTGACGCTATCGAAAAAGCACAGGAGGATTTATATAAAAGTCAGCAGAAGCAAGTTTCCATATCTGATAGAAGTGCTAAATCACTCGATAGACTTGCTGATACTGCCAACAAATTAGAAAGAGAGCTTAAAGACGTAGATAAACAATCAGTTAGGTTCGGGGGAACGCTAACTGATTTTTCTATTAAATTCGGATTAGTCTCTCAAGGTATCTCTCAGGTTTTATATCGAATAAATCAGCTAAAGCAAGGACTTGAAGATGCTATCGCTCCAGCCCTCAAGTATAAGATGACCTTTATGGAGCTAGAAACTATGGCTGGAGATGTAGCAGGAGAGTTTGAAGGTGTTAAAGATATCATCTCCGAGAATAGAGGAGGGTTATTCTCTGATCAAGATATAGCAAATGCTATCGCCTGGGGCAAAAGGCTCGGTGTTACAAATGCAGAGATAAGAGAAATATTACCATCTCTAAGAGACTTAGCTTCAGTATATGGTGAAGACCTCCAGACTGCGATGTTAGCAGTAGTAAGGGCTGGTAAGCTTGGAGAAGCTGAATTAGCAGAGAGACTTGGTCTTACTTTACGAGCCAATTCGATACAGAAGGAATCTTTGGAACTTTATGGTAAGACTGCCGATGCCCTCAGTGCCGAAGAGAAGATGCAGGTGGTCTTGCTCGCAGTTAAGAACCAATCTGCGAAGCTAAGAGGATTTGAAAATGAGTTGATGGGAACTGCCATTGGTCAGCAGAGACAATTCAATGCTGCGATGGAGAATTACCGAAAGGAATTAGGTGTAAAATTACTACCCGCATATCTGGACTTACAAGAAGCTCAGATAGAGTTTATGAGAAATATAACAACCGATTGGGCTCC
>CAZSTA010000209.1:0-6263 GCA_964609495.1 uncultured bacterium
TGGTATGTCCTCCTTGGGGGAAGCCACCACTCCAGTTCCAATACATCGGTTGCTCGGCTACTATCGGGGCACTCGTTGTTATCTTGGCACAGAAGGCATCTTCCAAGCCGGGGAGGAGATGAGCCGCTATCGTCTTTCGAGCATAGGGATTGATAAATCCACTATCTACTACCATTCCTCCACCCTCCTTGAAGAAGGTAGCGGTGTATTTTATGGAAGAAGCACTAGAGTTAGTCATCATCACATAAGTTTGCCAGCCACTCTTTCCATATCCCTGTCCAAAATACCAGTTATATGTTGTCAAACCAAAGGTCTCTGCGCACGCCTCATTCGAGTAGCCAGTATATGTCGTTTCCCAGTAGGCTCTGACTTTATAGCAGTAGGTACTTTCAGAGAGGAGACCGGAGTCGGTGTAGTTGGTAACATTAGCTCCTACTGTTATTAACAGGGAATAATCCATCTCTCCTGGCCCTTTCCTCCATATCTCGAAGCCAGTCTCTCCATCGGAGTTATCGGTCCACTCTAGATATATCTCGCTATCTGAGAGCGCTGTAGCCTTGAGATTCGTCGGGGGATCAAAGTCGGCAGTATATTTTAGTATTACTCCTCTCCAGCCGACTGCCCAACCACTGAACTTATGGATGAAATGAACGCTATATAATTCGCCTTTATTCTCATAAGGAAACTCTTGATTGTTGGTCCAAGTATTTCCTCCGTCCTCAGTATATAAGATAACCTCTGCCCCAGGATTCACTCCGCTTGCTTCCTGTCCTCCCACAACCCAACCAATGTTATCATCAGCGAAGTAAACACCATATAAGGATTTGGTGGTGCCTACATAAGGGGAGTAATTTCCGTCAGGCTCATTCCAATTCTCTCCTCCATCTGTACTCTTTTTAATAACTGCTTGAGGGCTCGTGCTTACCACCCAGCCGGTAGTCAAACTGGAGAAATGGACTCCTCTTAGTTCTTTTGTGGTAGCGGGATATAGGATCCAGCCACCAGTATCATAAACGTATACTGATCCAGATTTTGCCACTGCCCACCCATGGTCTGCATCGGCAAAGTAACATCTAAATAGGTCGGGAACTCCAGCAGTTGTGGCACTCCAATTACTACCGTTGTAATGAACAATGACATTTTTGCCCACTGCCCAACCATCGTTAGCAGCTAGGAAGAAGACATCCCGGAGATCTTCAGTAGTGTTACTAGTTTGATTTGTCCATGAGGAACCGCCATCGTTAGTATAGATAATTATACCTCCATGTCCTACTACCCAACCATTGTTCTCATCTAAGAAGAAGACTCCCTCTAAGGGTTTATTAGTTTTGCTATCTTGGATATCCCAGTTATCGCCTCCATCTGTGGTGTGCAAGATGATCCCATCAGCACCCACTGCCCAACCATTATCATTATCAATAAAATGAACATCCAGAAGATCGTTGGAGGGGTCCTTTTGAAATTGCCAATTAAACCCTCCATCAAGTGTCTTCAGAATTACACCATACCAGCCTACGGCAAAACCGACTGTGGAACTTATAAAGTATACTCCCTCTAAGTTATTATAAGTTGTTAAACCGGTTAAAGAGGAGTTAAGGACTTTAGTCCAATTGACTCCCCCATTTGAAGTCCAAAGGACAGTTCCCTGATCTCCTACAACCCATCCCTTATTTGAGTCATAGAAACTCACACTCCTCAGATGTTCAGTCACTCCACTGGTTTGCTCTACCCATGGAGGAGTTCCATTGTAGTGAATAATTTTTCCATTATTCCCAACTGCCCAGGCGAGATAGCCAGAAGCAGTATCAATATATTCGACATCTTGAAGTGTGGAAAGATAAGAGATGCCGTGGAAAACCTCAGCCCAACTCGAACCATCATAGCGATATACTTTCCCGCTCTCCCAAACTGCTAAGCCATTCCATTTGCTGGTAGGAGTATCATAATCCATAGATAAACCCTGCAATCTGAAGGAAGGTGTTAATTCTAAGCTCCAATCGGGTGGGGTATTACCACTATTAACAGCTCTTACAATTCGTCCCCCACCAGACCCCTCAGTTACGAACCAACCAGTTGTGGTGCTATCGCAGAAAACATCGTTAATATTGTCGTCACTTGGAATAATAGAAATTGGAGGATTCTGTTCCTGCCAGTTACTTCCTCCATTGTCAGTGCGCAAGACAGTCGCGGTGTTACCTACCGCCCATCCTGTATATCCATAAATAGGCTCTGTAGCAAAGCTAATTGCATTAAGAGTTTCTGTGACACTGGGGAAGGATGTTGATGGTTGCCAGGTCGATCCTCCATTTGTTGTATTTAAAAGTATTCCTCCATCACCCAGAGCAAATCCTCGATTTGAGTCTAAGAAGAACACATCTCTGAAGTGGGTCTTCCACATATCAGTTCTTTGCTCTGTCCAGCTTCCTATTCCTAGAACTAGGTCAGCTTTGAAGATCAGTATTGATGTAACTAGAAACATTATTATCAAGAGATTTATTTTTCTCGTATTATTCACCCTCCACCTCTGGATAGATCGGTTATCTTTTTTTGAACTTTCATTACAGTTTTTTATAATTCCTTTTCTCACCTATATCACCTCGATTATTATCGTAGAGTTATTGTTAAGGAGCTTATATTAACTACTATATATTATACCCGCCATTTGAGGTCTTTAGACCATTCAGCGCCACTTTATAGGGCAACCCTACGCTAAATAAGGCAAATTATATGCCAATATTTAGGAGTATTATCTCCGAAGGACCGATGTTCACAGTATCCAAGGTAGTGGCTTTTTCAGCTCCCTTTACTCCGATTATGACATGCGAGTAGCGGGGGAGTCCCAATACGTTCCTACTAACACCGATACTCAGTAGGACTTCAAGCGCCCTTGCGTTTAGCTTTCCTGAAGCCTCATCCTTTACAGCAGCTACAACTATCTTACCCTTCGGGAGGGCCTCTATAAATTTAATCATCCTATAAACGTCATCGTAAGAAGCACAGGTATCGAATAATGCCACCTCCTCGATCTTTCCAGTATCAGCGTCGAGGGTCGCTAAGTTGTAGCCTCTTTGGTTGGGAGATACGTCCACTCCATTTATATATATATGGGCGAAGTTCCCCGAAGTAAAGCCAGCGCTCTGGACTATAATATTGGCTGGGGAGATAACATCGGTCCTTCCTATTTTCCCATCGGTTATAATCTTAACTCCCGCGAGCTTCAAAAAAGTTACTATTTGTTCTAGGGAAAATTTCTCTATAGCCCCTCGGAAGTCGGAAGGAACGATATCCATCTTGATCATCGAATCATAGATTAGCTCGGTAGTCCTCTCATCGATCTTAGAAGGATCTATGTCTAGTTTGAAGGAGGAAAGTTCAAGCGATTCTTCAAATTGGACTAAGGTCTCATCTAGCATATTCTTCTTAGCGTAAACTTCCCCTAGAAAGAAGTGCGCTTGGACATCCTTTGGATTCTTCGCTATAGCTTCTCGATATACTCTTAGAGCCTCGTCCCAGGTCTTCTTCACCTCAATGGATATCACTGTCCCCACTAGCTTAAGCTCAGGAGTCTCGACAGGCATTGTTATTCCCATCTTGATTTCCTCTTTGGGCTCGACTAACTTTTTTATATAGAAATCTTTATTCTCCGGATGAGGAATCAATTTTATTTCACCCGTGGAAGAGATTAGAGGTATCTCTGTTGGCTTAGAAGTAGCGGAAGGAAATTCCTTTTCTATAATAGTTGCTATCTCTGGTCGAACATTTTCTATAACCAGGGTCAATAAAAACTCATTTTTGACTAGGTTCTGGGGAGGAGGAACAGGGGGACCAGCTCCCAGAAGCGGAGATAATACGATCAGCTTGTATAGAAATATCAGCAATAATAAAATGAAGAAAAGAAAGAATATATCTATTATACTTATTCTGCCAAACAATCTTCCCTTTTTATCTATAAATGGCATCATTTATTTACTCCTGAGTTTTGTTGCCAGCGAAAGTTTCCTTATTAAAGATTAATGAGTTAGCAAGCTCTCTACTTCCGTCAATAGAGCTTCCACTAGATCTTCCTCTTTCACTTTTCTGATGACTTTCCCTTTCCTGAATAGCGCTCCTGAGCCTCTTCCTCCAGCGATCCCTACATCCGCCTCCTTAGCCTCTCCTGGGCCATTTACTACGCAACCCATAATTGCGATCTTAATAGGCTTCTTGATATTAGCGAGTCTCATCTCCACCTGTTGAGCGATTTTGAATAGATCGATCTCACAACGACCGCAGGTGGGACACGATATCAAGGTTGCTCCCCTCTCTCTAAGTCCTAAGGACTTCAGGATCTCGAAGCCTACTCTGACCTCCTCTACCGGATCCGCGGTCAAGGAGACTCGCAGAGTATCACCGATTCCAGCGAGAAGAAGAGAGCCGATTCCCACTGCGGACCTTATCGTTCCTGACCAGGAGGTTCCAGCCTCCGTGATCCCGATATGGAAGGGATAGTCAACTTGAGAGGCGAGCAGGCGATTAGCCTCGATAGTTAATCCTATATCCGAGGCCTTCAAAGCAACTATGATATCGTGGAATCCCAACTCCTCCAGGATTTTGATCTCCCACAAAGCACTTTCCACCATTCCCTCCGCGG
Organism: uncultured bacterium; assembly: GCA_964609495.1. Classification (GTDB taxonomy): domain Bacteria; phylum CAZSTA01; class CAZSTA01; order CAZSTA01; family CAZSTA01; genus CAZSTA01. The sequence continues at coordinate 4,631 of CAZSTA010000209.1, forward strand.
TTACTCCACGATGTTTCTCGATAAGTCTTTTATCTAAAGATCCTGCATTTACCCCTACTCTGATAGGTATTCCTATCTCCTTAGCGGCTAGAACTATCTCTGAGATCTTGCTCTTATCGGTGATATTCCCCGGATTGAGGCGGAGTCCATCTACTCCCTCCTCAATAGCTTCGAGTGCCAGCTCGGGATTGAAATGAATATCCGCGATTAGGGGGATCTTGATTCTCCTTTTTATCCCTCGCAGAGCCCTCGCGGCTTCCATATCAGGAACTGCTACTCTTATTATCTCACAACCTGCTTCCTCCAATCGCTTTATCTGTCCAACTGTGGCGGAAACATCTCTAGTATCCGTGCAAGTCATAGACTGCACTGATATGTCTGCATCTCCGCCTATTATCACATCGCCTATTCTAACCGATCTTGTTTTTCTTCGCATTATAAACATTCCTCTTTAGTTAAAGTTGGTACTACGAATACCTCTTCTACTCCTGGATAACTTCTCAGCTTAGCGGCTATAACCTCCGCTCTATCCTTGTTATAGGTTATGCCGAATACCGCCGAGCCACTTCCCGCCATTAAAGCCCCTTCTGCAGAAGCCAAGATCAACTGCTCCTTCAATTCACCTATGAGGGGATAGTTGGGGATAACAGCTCCTTCTAAATCGTTACTCAGATTTGCCACTATGCTATCTATATCATTTCTAGATAGAGCTTCCTTCATCAAATCGACTTTCCTCTCGTTGGATCTTTCCTCCAACAGATCAGATGTTTCATATACCCAACGGGTCGAAAAGGCTAACTTGGGCTTCACGAGGACTAACCATAAAGGGGGATTGGGAGAGGGCAAAGGAGTTAATATCTCACCTATCCCCTGCGCTAAAGCGGTGCCTCCTAATATACAAAAGGGGATATCCGCTCCTATCGTCCTTCCTAATCGGCAAAGTTCATCTTCACCGAAGCCCAATTGCCAAAGCGAGTTCAATCCTCTCAGAACAGCCGCTCCATCAGCGCTTCCTCCCGCCAATCCCGCCTCGGTGGGGATGTGCTTGTCGATATTTATCTTCACTCCTCTTGTTATTCCCGTGGCTTCGATTATTAACTCAGCGGCACGATAGGCTAAATTACCTCTATCGAGGGGGATGTTAGGGACATTACAAACTATCTCTATTCCTCTCTCTTTCTCCTCTAACGAGATCAGGTCGTAGAGATCGATAGCCTGAAAGATAGTTTCAAGATCATGATAGCCATCGCTCCTCTTCCCGATGATGTCTAGCACAAGATTAACTTTAGCGTTCGCCTTTATCTCAACCATATCTTGTTAATATCTAACTGAGATAATTCCTCCTCTAATTTTCCCAACTTTCTCTCTCCTGTCTGACATATTCTTGGGCTTCTATTCCTTCCCAAAGCTCAGATCCTACTCCTGCTAAATCCATAAGCTTGTGTCTCCGTGTTCTCTCTAGAGCTTGATGACTTATATCCTCCGAAATTAAGCTGATTAGCTTAAGTTGATCAGCAACGGATAATTTTTTAGCCGCCTTTAGAACATACTCAAGAGTAACGACCTCTTTACTTTGCATATTTAATCCTTCTCCTTTCTTTATAACGTCTGACGTTATAAACTAGAATATTCC
>CAZSTA010000210.1:0-6220 GCA_964609495.1 uncultured bacterium
CCTTACCTGTAAGAATTATACTATAGTCCCAATCTTATGTCAATACCTTTTTGGGAAAAGTAAGGCATGTAAAACCGTGCTAGAGGGTTTTGGGAAGAGGAATTTATATCTTCACCTAACAATCTAAAAACTGATAATAGGAACTCATTTCTTTGAAACTACTTGATTGAGACGGTTATCGCCCAGTTCACGGAACGCCTTCATATTCAAGGAATGAAGGTTAGAAGGCGGTGAAAACTGCCTCAAGTAGCGGCATAAAAAATAAGGTGGAAAAGAGAGAAGAAAAGAGTTAAAATAAGAAGAGAAAATAGGAGTGGGTGAAAAATTGGAGTTTAAGTAGCTGTTGCATGATCGGCAATTAGGAAGTAATCAGGATGATTCCAAACAGGCTCTGAACATATAATTATAAAATAAAGAGGTGGTTAAAAGGTGCGTGGCAATTGTAAGCAATTAGTATATTCAATAGCTATTAGCATCATCTATGTTTCGTTGGTTATCAGTTGTAATACAAGTCAAGGAAACCAGATAGACACAACTCCTCCCGCACGACGCGAGTTCATTGATACTACCGATGGCATCCATATCTTCAACGACCAGTTGTTTTGCTGGGATAACGAGGCTTGGTTCCAGTTTGCCGCAACGCATTATGTTGGGACGCAGAAGCTCACACGTTCGGATGCCGATCGAATGCGCAGTTATAACTCCGATTTTATTATCTTGCACTACCGGCTCGGTACTGGTCTGGGCTATCGTGAGATCCAAGGCGATTGCAATCCAAGCGGTGATTGGCTGGAGATCATCGAAGGCGATCAGTGGGTTCGAGAGTGGCCGGGTGAGGCCAAGATTCAAGACAGTTGGTTCTTCAAATGGAATAGCCAGCGGGTCTTGAACTGCGAGTGGGGCTGGTACCTGACGGAACTGAATGATCCTAGCTGGCGCACTTGGTGGCTTGGTGAGGTATTGCGGCAGCTGGCGGCTAACGATAACGATGGGCTATTTGCCGATAGCTTTAGTGTGCCTAATTATTTAGGCGGTGCCGATACCTGGGAACCCGATTTGCCAGAAGTTGATAGCAACTTCGAGCAAGCTTGGGCTGAGCGGCTCGAGAATTTCATCGCCTATCTCAGCGACCAGTTCGCTGGCAACTACTACTTAATCCCCAACATTGGCGCATGGATAACTACTCGTAATCCGACTGACTATTCAGCTGTGGACGGTGTTATGATCGAGGGCTTCGGCGGCTGGGGTTGGGGCGATCAGTTCGAGCTAGGGGACTGGCAACTACAGATGAATCGTATGCTCAGCCTGATCAGCCAGGACAAGATTATCATAGCCCAGAATTACGTCGATCCGAACGATATTGACGACCGCTTGTTTGTTCTTGGTTGCTATCTTCTGATTAAAGGACGTTATAGCTATATCAATATGGACTTTGCTATGGAGCCGGAATGGTTCCCAGAATACGAGATACCCATCGGCAGTTACGTTGGCGGTATTCCCACAGATATAGATTCGCTCTACGATGCCAACTGGGATGTTTACAAACGGCAATACACAAATGGACTTGTATTGGTCAACTCTGATACGACCGCCCAGACAGTAGATCTTGGTAGGACCTACTATCTAGCTACACCAATCGGTGGCGGTATCATACCAGACGATGGCGATATTTCAGCTTGGACTGTAACTTACCACCCAGTAAATAGCATGACGCTATTAGCTGGACAATCAGCTATCCTGCTGAATGCAGAGCCATAGGAGATTTTCGCCTAGAAAGTTACGATAACGAAGTTTGTATTGAGGCTTCGCTATTGGTTATTCCGATTCTCTTGTCCTATGCTTCTCAGTTTAGGGTTATTGCATTCTATATCTTTACAATCAGGGCAGTTAAGCTCAGATTTCCCTCTCACATCACTACTCGGCTCGAAGTGGATCACCACCTCTGTCCCCTTCAATTCCTTCTTTATATCATCCTCCAAATGCTCACTCAAACGGTGAGCCTGTTCTAAGTTCGTCCCGGGAAGAAGAACTAGATGGAAATGCACCTCTTGTTTATTGCCACTAAAGTGAAAATCCAAATCGTGTATCTCCAGAAAGTGCTCTCTGTGATCTGCTAATATTCCTTTTACCCTATTTTGGAAGTTCTCGATAAATTCATTCGATTCCTTCTCAGCAACGTTCAAGTCGATTCTTACATCTCCTATCTGCGGTACCTCCTGTTCGATCTTATCTCTGACCGCCTCAGTTATATCATGTCCTTCCTTCGTAGTAGAAAAGGAATATAATCTCAAATTCATATCCACGAAATATTGAGATCCCATTCGTCTTCCTTTGATGTAATAGGCATCCTTGACCTCGGGAATTGACATAGCGATATCGTGAATCTTTTGCGTCATCTCTTCACTTAGCCCTCTATCCATCAGATCTTGTGTGGCTTCATAGAGTAGTTCAAGGGCTATCTTGAGGATGAAGAGGGAGACAATTCCCGCGGCTATTGGGTCAAGGAAGGTATATCCAAGCTTTGCTCCGGTTATACCTATCAAGACTCCAATTGAGGAATAAGCGTCGGAGCGATGGTCCCAAGCATTGGCCATGATCGCAGGACTATTAAGCTTTATCCCTACCCTGAGGGTATAACGGAATAATATCTCCTTTATCACAATAGAGGATATAGCCCCAAAAAAGGCTATATTGCCAGGCACCCTTTCTATCCCCTCTATTAGGTTAACAATAGCTTCTCTGAGGATATAAGCGCCAGCTATCAAAAGGACTAATCCCACAAAGGCAGCAGCTAGAGATTCGATTTTGCCATGTCCGTAAGGGTGAGATTCATCTCTAGGGCGCTTAGCGATCTTCAGGCTTATGAACACCGTGCCAGTAGCTAGAATATCAGATGAGGAATGCGCCGCATCAGCGATTAAAGCCCCACTTTTTCCCAAGATACCCGCGGTGAATTTGAAGAGGGTTAGTATAACATTAATTATAATTCCATATAGGGTTACTTTCTCTCCTTGTTCCAAAATGAAGGAACCTCCCTGACATAAGATAGTCTATAAGGTGGGAAAAAACCGACTCCTTTCTGGGTCGGTTTAATAACTTCGGTATATCAATTTATTACAATTATAGCTCAAAGTCATCGAGTTGTCAAGATCAAATTTTTGTTTATATATCTGATCTCCATTTTCAATTGACATCTGAAGTTTTCTATGTTATACTTGGATTTAACAAATCGGATTTCTGAGCTTTATTTTCGGATCAGATTTATAGTGAGGAAAGGAGCTTGAATAATGAGTAAGAGGAAGATCGGTAAGGGATTTCAAGATCCAGGGGCTATCTTTCGACCAGCGCCCTTTTGGTTCTGGAATCACGAATTAACGGATAAAGAGCTAATCTGGCAGATCAGAGAGATGAGAGATAAAGGAATGGGCGGATTCTTTATGCATGCCCGCCATGGTCTCAAGACCCCATATTTATCGAAGGAGTGGATGGATCGGACCAGAGCTTCTATAGAAGAGGCCAAAACTTTGGGGATGAAAGCCTGGCTATACGATGAGGATAATTGGCCTAGTGGAACTGCTAGCGGTCGGGTTATAAAGGAGAATCCAGCCTATCGGATGTCCGCTCTCCACGTTGGTCAAGAATGGGAAGTTAAGGGCAATCAGAGGATAGAGAAGAAGTTAGAGGTAGAAGATGGATTATACGCAGTCCTTGCTATCCCTTTAGAAGGGGATAAATTAATTGGAGTTCCTGATGAAGTGCTTGATATCACTAAGCAAGTTAAGGACAGTATGCTCACTTGGAAAGCTCCTCGGGGGAACTGGAAGGTTATATCCCTCGTTAGAAATTATTACCGCGCATATTTCATCGGTGGTTATGTGGACACCTTGAATAAGGACGCGATCAAACGCTTTATCGAGCTTACCCACCAGGTATATGTCGAGGAGTTTCGGGATTATATGCCCGAGGTAGTCCCTGGCATATTCACCGATGAGCCATCGGGATATTATAGCGGTATTAAGGGGAGTTTAGGGATACCTTGGACCGATAGCTTGCCGGAGGAATTCTCCCTTCGTTGCGATTATGATCTTAAGAGAGCTCTTCCTGCTCTCTTCTTCGATGTTGGTCCTGAGACCGCTAAGGTAAGATGCGATTTCTACGAGACCTTCACTCAAATGTATATAGCAGCTTTCCATGAACAGATATATGGATATTGTGATCAATTCGATCTATCTTTAGTGGGTCATCCTAATTCGGAGGGAGAGCTTTTCAATCAGATCAAACAGCATGGGGATATCTTCCGCCTCTTCGAGTATATGCACTATGCAGGAGTCGATCATCTCTTCGAGGAGACTTGGCCAGCCGAGGGATTCTCGACTAATAACTTAGTTGGTCCCAAGTTCGTGAGTTCAGCCGGACATCTCTTCCAAAAGCCACATGTGATGAGCGAAGCCTTTGGAGTGGCGGGGCAGTGGAAGATCAACTTGAGAACGCTCAAGTGGTTGGGTGATTGGCAGGTCGCTTTAGGTATCAACTATTTCTGTCAGCACGCCTTCTACTACTCCCTCCAGGGCTTTCGCAAGACCGAATGTCCTCCAGGGGAGTTCTATCAATCTCCCTTCTGGCCTTACTACAAGATATTCGCTGATCACCTCTCTCGATTAAGCTATGTCTTCACCGAGGGACGCCATATAGCTCCGGTCGCGGTGCTTTATCCGAATAAGAGTATGTGGTCTTATATGAATCCCGGTCCTACCGAGGAGACCAAGAATATCGAGGAGAGTTTGAACGAGGTTAGCGCTCTTCTGCTGAAGCACCATTATGACTATGATTATATCAGCGAGGAGTTTCTTCAGAAGGCTAGTTTTAAGGGGGGAAGAATAAAGATCGATGACGAAGGGGGAAAACTTATCGAGAGCTATGAACTCCTCGTTATGCCGAATTGCACCACTGTATCACAAAAGACCCTCGATTTCATCGGGATGTTTAGCGATAGGGGAGGGAAAATCATCGCCTTGGAAACGCTTCCCACCCTCTCCATAGAGAAAGGCGAGGATAGCACGATCGTGGAGGGATTCAGCGATCTATTTGGCGAGGGAGTATATAAGTGGATAGAGGATAATGAGGAGGGCGTTTGGAAGAACGACAAAGGCTCTGCAATCCTAATAAAAGGGTTGGACAGTAACAAGTTAGGTGAAACCCTGTCTGACTTGTGTAAACCTGATGTGGTGATAGAAGATGAGCGAGGTCCAATAAAGGATATAGTCTATTTGCACTATCTCCGCGATGGATTGCACTTCTATCTATTCGTTAATACCTCACGGGGGAATACTCGTCAAGCGAGGATAACTTTAAGTCAGAAGGGACTTATGGATTATTGGGATACCTTTACTGGAGAGATGAAGCCCTTCTATCAGTATAATATCACCTCTCGGGGAGTGGAGTTTGAGCTAGAATTTGAACCTACCCAGTGTTACCTCTTCTCGCTCGAGCCGAAGAGAAAGATCCCCGAAGATCGTCCCTTTATAGTTGAGGCGAATGTCAAGGTGGATAGTTTGGAGAGAGATGGGGATAAACACGAGCTTTCCGTTTCAGTCCGCGATGTTCGGAGAGGTTATGCGGTGGTCAAAATGGGAGAGCAGAAGAGTAGATTCGAGGCAGAGATGGGGGCTGATCTCGATCCAATAATCCTTAGAGATGAATGGAGGTTCAAGACTGAGAAGCCCAATGCTCTTCCCTTACGAGAATGGGTATATAGGCACTCGATGTATTCGGTATCCCGCGGCTTTTATCAGACCGCTCATAGATATGAGACCACTATATTGGTGGAGGAAGTTCCTAACGAGGCTCGTTTGATGCTCGATGGGGAGATGGTGGATAAGGTATGGCGAGGAAGCTCCGATCCGGATATTAGGATAAGTATCAATGGTGGAGATATTGGGCAGGTTGAGGGAGGAGATCTCTTTGGTCTTCGCGATCTCTCTGCTTTCAAGGAAGGTAAATATCTCGATCACTATACGAAAGAGGTTGATATAGGCGAGTTTATTCAACCGGGAGAGAATAAGATCGTCATTACCTCTACCAATGTCGCAGGTATGTATGAGACTTCTAACCTCACTGAGCCACCGATATTGATCGGTCATTTCGCTCTACATCAACAAGATGGAAGATGGGTTATCGGTAAAGAGGGGCACATACTGAGAACTGGTTCTTGGGCTGACCA
>CAZSTA010000211.1:0-1142 GCA_964609495.1 uncultured bacterium
GTTCAAGATATAAATTCCCCCCTCACCCTAGCCCTCTCCCACGAGGGGAGAGGGAACACAATTAAGTCCCTCTTGATGATTCTTCCCCCTCCCTTGATGGGAGGGGGTTAGGGGAGGGTGATTTAAATCGAATATTCGAGGGATTCTTCGTTATTCCAATTCATCTACGGAGACCATTCGCTTCTCCTTGATAGCCTTCTCCGCAGCCAAAGCGATAACTATGCTCTCCTTTCCGACCGATCCATCAGCGAAGGTTGGTTTGCCAGTCTTCACACACTCTAGGAACTCAACGTGTTGCCTAAATCCACCATAATGCCCAAATCCTCTCTCCTCCGCCACTTCATAATCTATCCTATCTGGTTTATCATATCCCCAAACGGTCACCTTTCTAGCGTTGACGAGGCTCTCCAACTTACCATGATTCCCTATCGCGCCGATCTCTAGATCATTGCCATAGGGGGAGAAGAAGCATAATCCTAAAGAGACTCGGGCGCCATTCTCATACTCCGCTATTATCCAAGCATTATCGACGATCTCGCTATCCTCTATCACCATCCGTTCTCCGCTTATCACCAGACTTTCGAACTCCTTGCCCTTTTTAATCACGTTCTGACCTCCGAAAGCGGATACTCTCACTGCCTTCGCTTCGATCATCCAGTTGAAGATATCGAAGTGATGGCAGTTCTTCTCCACTATCGCTCCTCCAGAAGGTGTTTGCTTGAACTTCCAGGGAGCGGAGAAGGGGACTCGGAATTCCTTGCACCACATCATTTGCAAATCGCCGATATCTCCGCGAGCTATGATCTCCTTCATCTTGCGGAAGAAGTTCGAGTAGCGATAAACTAGACCGACTTGTAACAGCTTCCCTGCCTTCTCACCAGCCGCGATCATCTCATCGCAATCCTTGAGGGTGGTTGCTAAGGGCTTCTCGCAGAAGACATTGTTTCCGGCCTCAAAAGCCTTTATCACTATCTCCTTATGCGTCCAGTTTGGAGTGGTGACTAGCACTGCAGAAAGCTCATCCATAGCTAATAAGTCCTCGTAATTCTCGAATAGGGCTGGCTTTCCTTCGACTAGAACGGAGGCTTCGCGAAGCAATTCCGGATCTATATCACAGAGCGCGGCGATCTCTACCTCCTCTA
>CAZSTA010000211.1:1242-6219 GCA_964609495.1 uncultured bacterium
CTAGGTGATTGAGGACGGGGATATGCATGCCCCTCGATACTGCAGCCCCAGCCCCTATTATCCCGTATTTTATCATTTATCTCCTCCTTGAGCTTTATTTAGAAATCAAGAATTTCTCTACCTCATCATAAGTGGGTAATGATGGTTGAGCGCCTAGTTTAGTCACTGAGATAGCACCGACCGCATTAGCATAACGAACTGCCTCTTCAGGAGTCCTCCCTTGAGCTAGAGCGGTAGCTAAGCTCCCGGTGAAGGCATCACCTGCCGCGGTGGTATCTACTGCTTCAACGGAGAAGCCCTCTATCAACTCTCCCTTATCACTCTTAACCAGTAAAGCTCCCCTCTCTCCTAAAGTGATGATCACTACCCCCACCCCGATCTTGCGTAAGCGTTGCGCGACTTCCTCCGCTTGTTCCGAAGATAGCTGAGGCTTATCCATACCAGTAAGCAGAGCCGCCTCGTTCTCGTTAGGCAGAAGAAAATCGGTCTTAGCTAGAGCTTCCTCGGAGATCGATCTAGCAGGAGCAGGATTTAGGATAACCTTGACTCCCTCATTATGAGTTACCTCAATAGTGTACTCAACTACCTCTAACGGAATCTCCAGTTGTAATAGGACAGAATCAGCTTGCTTAATTACTTCCTTAGCTCGATCTATATCCTCCTTAGTTAGCTTCAAATTGGCTCCCGAGGAGAGGACGATTGTATTTTCTCCTCTATCGTCAACGGTGATTAAAGCTATCCCGCTGGGCGCGGGATCACGAGCGACATATTGGGTCGATACACCTGATTTCTGGAGATTGTCGAGCAAAGTTGGACCAAAGACATCCTCTCCCACCCTGCCAACCATATTGACCTCTGCTCCTAATCTAGCGGCAGCTACCGCTTGATTTGCTCCCTTTCCTCCAGGTATCAATTGGAAATCTCTTCCGTGTATAGTCTCCCCGGGTGCGGGAAGATGATCCGCTTTAATAACTAAATCCATATTAATGCTTCCCACTACTACGATCTTAGGCTTCATCTTTATTATCACCCCTTCTGTCTCCTTACAGATATTTATCGAAGAAGTCGAAGGCTTTATTTCCTCCAAACGCATGTGGCCCTGAATGAATATCAGCCTCAAGTTTATCCACCACACCTGCCGCTTCGTATATCCTTTTGAGCTTCTCATATCCCTTCAGTAGATCCTCGATCGGAAAACACTCATCATAAATTCCCATCTCTACAAGCAGAGGTCTGTCTGCGATAAGTCCAGCTATATCAGGAGCATCAAGGTATTTGAATATATCTGGAACTACTTGAGAGCCACAGAAGTTGGCGTTATTAATCCCAAATATCTCCCAACTATTTACATAGCTGATAATATCCGCCGCCTTTATCCGGGGTTCGACGGCAGTGGCAAAGGCGGTCATCGTTCCTCCGTAAGAGAGACCCATCATCCCAATCCTCTTCGGATCAACTTCCTCGCGCGTTTCGAGGTAATCAACACAGCATTTGATATCCCAGATATTCAGGGTCAGCGTGTATATTCCTATGATCATCCCCCGGATGAAGTGGACATTACATTTATCCCGTCCTGGATATGGATCTCCTCCATCATCCCGCTCTCCAAAGACGCGCAGATCAGGGCAGATAGTCAGAAATCCTCTCCTAGCCATCTGTTCTCCGTAATTATAGTTGTGCGATTGAATATTAGATCTTAGGGCTTCGTTAGCACACACTCCGGCCACTGGTTCCTTCCCAAAGGGACCGTGACCATGAGAGCAAACGATCGCGCAACCTTTCCTATCGCGAGGCATATCAGCAGAATGAAGCACGTAGCAGGGGACTGACATATCCTCCTCCGAGTCGAATATCACGCGCTCGCGAATCAATCCATTATCCTCAACTGAATAGATAACTTCAGGGGATAAATCGACTGGCTCGGGGAAATCCCCCAGTAGTTCGAGAAACTTTGCTTCTGCCTTCTCTCGCCAAGCTTTCCACTCCTCAACGGTCTTCCCTTTGAAGGCCAGCTTTGGCTCCCAATCTTTCGCGCGGCGATTGAAGTATTCTATCATCGAAAATTGTCTTTTCGCCATATATTCCCCCTTTCTATTATATTAGTATATCCCGACCTTTCTATATACCTCCAGAAGATCATCTCCCTTATATAGAAGTGTTTGGCCATCTATCCTCACGATATCTTTACCATTATAGGACTTGGCATCGACCAGATGAGTCCCCACATAGCGAAGTTGAACAGTTATCGGCGGTTTCACCACGAAGGGTTTGACTTGATCGATCTTCTTGATAGCGGCTTTGGCTTTCTCCTTGACCAATTCCCTCGATTTCACTGGAGGGAGGAGAAGAGCGGAATGACGACCTATCCCCTCCTTAACGACCGCGGTCTCGATATCTCCGAGCAGTTCCCTGGACTCGGCACAGACCTTATCATCACCAGTTACCAATATCACAGGAACATTGAAGTATCCCGCGATGCTGGCGTCTATCCCCACCTCTCCTATGATCATATCATTTAGGCGAAACTCCTGCCAAGTCGCGGAACTCATCGTATGATCTCGAACTGCCGCTTGAGTGCCGGACTTAGCGTGATAGCCTATAAGGAAGAAGCCGTCAATACTCTCATCGAAGAGGGGAAAGCGGCGGGGATGAGGTCCTCCTATGATGAATTTGGCTTCGGGATGTAATTCCTCTATAGGAAAGTTGAAGCCGCTGGAGTGGGCATCTTGGACGATGATCTCCGTGGCTCCTCCCTCTAGCGCTCCATCAACAACCGCGTTCACCTCCCTGATGAGGAGATAACGAGCTTCCTCATACTCCTTCTTTCCGCGCGTGACCTGCTCTGGGACTACGATCCCTCCGATTCCTTCCATATCGACAGAGATATAAATTTTCATAGGTTCGCCTCCTAATTTTATTGAATCCTGCCTTCCAAATATAGCGATTAGAATATCATCCTATAGAATAGCTGATTTTACCCTTTTTGTCAATAGAAAAATATGGATATGATAGATGGGGTATCCTAGCGCGAAATTTTACGTATATCCGCACTTCCTAAATCCTTGACATCTACTATCGAGATAAGGTATAATCTAAAGAGATATAGAGCATAGCTGATTAGATGGCTTCCGAGGAAGTGATATAATGGGATGGGTAACACAACAACTTTGACCTATCAAGAGGCGATTGATTATATATATAGCTTTATCAATTATGATCGGCTCAGAGAATCTTCTTATGAAGCTAGCTTATCTAAAATGGAGAGAGCCAGTAAATTACTGAATATATTAGGGGATCCTCATCTTAAGCTCAAGTCGATTCATATAGCAGGAACTAAGGGTAAAGGATCTACTGCCTCGATGATCACCTATATCCTAAAAGCGGCGGGGTTCAGAGCAGGTCTTTATACCTCCCCTCATCTGCATACCTTTCGAGAGAGGATAAGGATAAATGAAGATCTTATATCTAAGGAAGAATTTGTAGATATGATCTTAAAGATAAGACCAGCTATCAACAAAGTTAATGAAGATATAGTATTAGGGGGAGTAACCTATTTTGATACTTTAACAGCTTTGGCTTTCGCCTATTTTTTCGAGAAGAAGGTGGATTTCGCAGTATTAGAGGTGGGAAAGGGAGGAAGATTATGCCCGACTAATTTGGTGACACCTCTAGTATCGGTTATCACCTCCATAAGCTATGATCATATGGGTAGGTTGGGATATACCTTAACCGAGATATCAGGGGAAAAAGCAGGGATAATAAAGCCCGGAGGGTTCGTTGTTACCTCTCCGCAAGTTCCAGAGGCGATGGCCGTAGTGAAGAGGACTTGTGAGGAGAAACAAGCTAGATTGATCGAGGTGGGAAAAGATCTAACGTGGCGAAAGCTCGATGCCAGTTTAGAGGGGCAATATTTCGAGGTCAGAGGGATGAATGATAATTATCCCTCGCTCTTCACGACCTTATTGGGTGGCTATCAGTTAGTAAACGCTACCGTTGCTGTTGGAATAGCAGAAGTTCTTCAAAATCAAGGGATCCCCATCACTAGCGAACACATAAGAGAAGGATTGCGTGAGGCTAAATGGCCAGGGAGGTTGGAGATAGTTCAGCGTGAGAATCCTATGATCGTCTTGGATGGAGCGCATAATGTCGATTCGGCTCAAAAGTTGGTGAAAGCATTGGCTGAGTATTTCCCCTATCGAAAATTGATAATGGTGATCGGGATTATGGCTGATAAAGATATCCCTGGGATGATGAAGGCTTTCGTCTCCCTAGCTGATAGGATCGTGGTGACAAGGGCGGATAATCCTCGCTCTGCTTATCCTGAGATGCTCGCTTCAGAACTTGAGAATTATGATGTTCCTTTTGTGATTGAGACCCCAGTATCATCTGCGATCGAGCAAGCCCGTTCCCTCGCTTCCCCTGGGGATCTAGTCTGTGTTACGGGTTCTTTGTATTTAGTGAGTGATGCTCGCGATTATATTCTATATCCCGATTTGGAATAACTTTTAGGGAGGGGAAAATAAAAGGAGAGTGATCCTATCAAGCAACAAACCCTCTCTCCTGGTGAGAGAGGGATAGGGTGAGGGGGGAATTATATCTTGAATTCATTAGCGAATATTTGAAATTACTTAAAAATTGGAGAGAGCAGATATGACGGACTGGGATCATAGTAAGACCTGGTATCATGGCTCACCTTTTGAGCTTACAATCATTTGCAAAGAAAGCACAATCACCCAAGATCGCGATCTGGCAAGGGTATTCTCTCACAAACCGACGCTCGTTTCGATCTCAGATGACGGAACGATCAAACACAATGGCAAAATACCAGGCTTCCTCTATTACATCGCAGAGGATATACAATCTGGTGATATCTATCCTCATTCACGTTCTTCTGTGAGGGAGGGGAGGGAATGGTTGACCACCCGGGAGTTACGAGTGGCGCTGATCGGTCCGACCCAGATCTTGGAAGAGGAAAGG
>CAZSTA010000212.1:0-6146 GCA_964609495.1 uncultured bacterium
CAAAGTACGAGCTTCTAACTTTTGTCCTAGCTGGAGTTTTGCTTTAGCTTCTCCAAATCCAGCTCTGTCTCTGAATTCCATAATAGGAATAATATAACCATAGTATTTACCAGTTTGTCTCTCATCATAATCTCGGTCATCTTGGGCTTCCACAATATCATTATAGATCTTACCAGCACTAGCATAATAATCAGCAGCAGAAGCCCAATCCTCCTCAGCTTCTCTATCCTGAGCTAAAATATAGAAGGCATCTCCATATTTTTTAAGTGATAAAGGTTGTGGATCGCTTTCATACTCTTCAACCAATTTCTTGGCTTCTGCTATTTTCTCCGGATCTATTTCCGCTGATGCTATTAAAGGTAAAAAACAAATCACTAATATTACAACTACAACCCTTTTCATTTTAACATCCTCCTTCTAATCTCAATTACTCTTTATTTGTATATTATCAGAAATATGTGAAATTGTCAAGTGTTTTTGCTTTTCATAATATTAGAAGGATTAATGGATATGTCAAGGATTAGAAGAAAATTAATTGAAGCTCCTTAATCTCTTCAACTTTACCTAGGGTTGATCTTATAACGATGCTGATCAAAAGTTTTGAGGTGATGGACAAAACCCCAAACTTATGTTATACTTTAGAAGGAGGTGACAAAATGTGGATTCGAGAGAACGTTTTTTAACTGCCCTGACTGGAGGAGTTCCAGATAGAGTTCCTGTATTCGATTTCCTCTTTAGCCAGACTATATATGAGGAGGTTTTAGGACACCGTCCCGAATTTTATAATGTGATCGATGCTATCGAATGTAGCTTGGGATTAGGATTAGACGCGGTTTGGATCCCAGCAGGAGGTCCCCTTGGCTTCGAGGTGAAGATATTGGGGGATGATATGTATATCGGTGAATGGGGAACCACTTGGAAGAAGAATGAATATGCTTGGCCTATTGACGCTCCTTGGGACTATCCGCTCAAGAGCAGAGAGGATTTAAAGAATTATACTCCTCCTCAAGCCTCTGCCCCAGGAAGGATGAGACCGATCGAGGAAGCTATGAAATTGAACGCAGGTAGGTTGGCTATCCTAGGAGGGGTTTCAGGACCTTATACCCAAGCTTGGATTTTAACCGGTTTAGATACCTTCGGGATCAACCTCTATGATGATCCTCAGTTTATCGAAGATATTCTGGATATAGTTACCGAATTTAATATAGAGCTTGGGCTGATGATGCTCGATATGGGCGTCGATGCAATCATAATCGCTGATGATTTCGGAATGGATACCGGACCTCTCATCTCTCCTAGACACTTCCGAGAGATGATCTTACCTCGCTTTAACAAGATGGTTAAGATCTTCAAAGAAAGGGGAGTGCCAGTTCTTCTCCACTGTTGTGGCAATATTAACCTCTTGATAGCAGATATAGTCGAGAGCGGAATCGATGGTTATCATCCTCTCCAACGCACCGCTCAGATGGATCTTAAGGAGTGTAAGGAGAAGTACGGCGAGCGGATAAGCTTAGTTGGGAATGTCGATTCGAGTAGGACTTTGCCTTTTGGGACTTACGAGGATGTAGAAGAGGAGACCAGGGAATGCATACGGATAGCCGGCCCTGGAGGGGGATATATCTGCGCCTCCGATCATTCCCTACATGATGGGATTCCTATGCGAAATATCTGGGCAATGATCGAGACTGTGAAAAAATACGGGCATTATCCTCTATCCTGATTAATTATTCAAAAATAATTCCTATTGATAGGAGGGAAAATCTATTATGCAATATAGAAAACTTGGGAAGACCGATCTTGAGGTCTCAGTAGTCGGGTTTGGAGCTATCAAGCTACCCGAGGTTCGTTATGAGGAGGCGGAGCTAGCTTTAAATAGAGCTTTAGATCTCGGTATAAATTTTGTGGATACTGCTCGCGCTTATCATGATAGCGAGCGGAAGATAGGAAAAGCTCTTAAATCCAGAAGAGATGAATACTATCTCGCTACTAAGACCGTCGCCCGTGATTATGAAGGGGCGATGATGGATCTGGAGACGAGTTTGAGAGAGCTTCAGACTGATAGGGTGGACATATTGCAATTGCATGCCGTAGGCGATATGGGCAATTACAATCGGGCGACGGGCTCGAGAGGAGCGTTAGAGGCCGCGAAGAAAGCTTTAGAGCAGGGCAAGATTCGCCATATCGGGATCTCTATCCATCGCGCTCTACCAGTTATGAGGAAAGCGATCGAGTCGGGAGAGTTCGAAACGATAATGCTCGCTTATAGCATCCTCGATCAGGAAAATGTTGGGCTAGAGATCATACCTTTAGCTAAGAAACATGAGGTAGGCGTTATCATTATGAAGTCGCTCTCTGGCGGATTATTAGCTTCTCCTCTAACCTCCGAGGAGAGAAAGAAGATCGACTTCGATCCCATCGTTAGGGGATCGCTTAGATATGTGGTATCTAATGAGAATATTTCAGTTGTTATTCCGGGGATGAGGAATGTTAAAGAAGTCGAGGAGAATGTCGCGGTTGGTTCGATGGAGAAGATATCCGAAACGGAGTTAAGAGAGCTGAGAGAGAAGATCGGAAAGTTAGGGATAAGCTTCAGATATGGCCAGGTCTGTCAAAGATGTGGATATTGTCAGCCTTGTGAACAAGGGGTCAATATCCCAGTTATATTTATGGCTTATGATATGTATAAGAGCTATCCCGCTAACTTGAAATATCTTGGTTTGGAGAAGTATAATAGCCTTGAGGTAAAACCAGATGCTTGTATCGAATGTGGGGAGTGTGAGAGTAAGTGTCCGGCTGGCATACCTATAATGGAGAAGCTAAAGGAAGTAGCCTCATTCTTTGTAGAAGTTCAACAACCAATAGGATAACGGAGGATATGCGTCTATGAAGCTTGCTTTAGGCATCGATAGCGGTGGAACTTACACCGATGCGGTAATAATAGATTTCGATAGCGGCGCTGTCTTGGACAGCGCCAAATCTCTGACCACTAGATATGATCTATCGGTAGGGATTATCAATTCAATAAACAAGTTACATAAGGTAGATTTAACGAAGGTAAAGTTCGTCTCTATATCTACTACCCTAGCCACGAACTCCATCGTTGAAGGGAAGGGTGGAAGAGTATGTCTTATCCTTATAGGATACGATCCTGAGCTAATCCGCGCTTTCAACCTAGATTCCAAGATCCCGATCAAGGATTATCATATAATCGCGGGGAAGCATAACTTGAATGGGGAAGAGGTTGTGCCACTCGATATGGAGCAGGCTAGGAAGTTAATAGCTGAGAACAAAGATAGGGTCGAGGCTTTTGCGGTCTCCAGCTTCCTAAGTGTTATGAATCCGGAGCATGAGATCGCGGTCAAAGGGCTTATCGAGTCTCTAACGGATCTCCCAGTTGTTTGTGGGCATGATCTAACGAGCGAGTTGAACTCGATAAAGAGGGCGGCTACAGTTGCTTTAAACGCTCGTCTGATCCCCGTTATCGAGGAATTGATCCTCTCAGTTGAACAGGCTCTAGTGGAGAAAAAGATCGAAGCACCCTTAGCGGTCGTTAAAGGAGATGGTTCCCTGATGAGCGCGGAGATGGCTAGGGAGAGACCGATCGAGACGATCCTCTCCGGTCCCGCGGCTAGCTCCATCGGGGCTTGGTTTCTCTCTGGGAGAAATGACGGGATGGTTGTCGATATGGGAGGCACTACGACTGATATAGCGGTATTAAAAGGAGGGAAGCCGCGGGTTAATCCGAAGGGGGCGACAGTTGGGGAATGGATAACCGCAGTTAGAGCCGCCGATATGAGGACCTGCGGGATTGGAGGAGATAGCTATATCAGAATCGATAGGGAGGGAGTTCTAAGGATAGGACCTCGTCGAGTTATCCCCTTATGTCTTGCTAGTGTGGATTATCCCCAGATAATAGAGGAGTTAGAGATAGTGGAGAGGGAAGGCAAGAACGATTCGTTAGTCCCTTATAGTGATTTCTTCATCCTGATGAGAAAGCCCGATAGATTCGATCTGAATGATAGAGAGAGAAGTATAGTGAAAGTTCTCCAAGATGGACCCAAATCTTTACATAATATATCTAAGGAGTTGGGGATTATTCATCCCTATCTAATGGGAGCAGAGAGGCTGGAGGAATTAGGAATTGTAAGCCGAATAGCTCCTACTCCCACGGATGTTCTACATGCTGAGGGATCTTATTTGGAGTGGAATAGCGAAGCCTCTCAGATCGCAGTTCGCCTCCTAGCTAGAAGATTAAGGATCAGAGTGGAGGATTTCATCATAAGGGTTAAGGAGGAAACAACCTCGAAGATCGCCTTAGAGGTGTTGACTAAGCTAACTCAAGACGAGATCGGGGATAAGGATATTCCCGGATGTGATGTTTGTTCGCTGTTCTTAAATAAGTCCTTAAACGGAAGGGCCCAAGATGACACCATATTGCAATGTGATCTAATCGTGAAACAACCAATAATAGCTATAGGTGCTCCCGTTGCGGCTTATTTCCCCTATGTTGTCACTAAATTGAAGACCAATCTGGTGATTCCACCCTATGCCGAGGTGGCTAACGCGGTGGGAGCAGTAACAGGGAGCGTGGTAATAGATACTCACCTGGAGATCGATCCGATCTATAACGTAGCTGGAATAACTGGATATGTCCTCCACTCTCCTGAGGAGAAGAAGGATTTTGATAGTTTGGAGGAAGCGATCGATTATGGAATGAAAGTAGGGCTCCAGATCGCTAGAAGAGAAGCTAAGAAGTCGGGAGCAGAGGATATAGAGATAAGAACCGAGAGGATAGATGAAGGCGGAGATGTGGGAGGGAATGTTAGTTCCAGCTTATATCTGGGGACGATCTTGAAATTTACCGCTATCGGAAGACCACGAATGGCGAATTAATCCTTAATTTTGTAGATCACCATCTTCAGCTTAAAATATTCTCAGCACGAAATTTTATATAAGCGTCAGTGATTTTCATTGACGCTTATATGCCCTTATGTTATAATGATAAAGGTGGTTTTATATCTTCAGGGAGGTGATCTCTTATGCTCAAGAGAATTACTTTGTCTATTCTGATCCTGACTTTACTTCTACTAGGAGAAGCTTCAGAGACATTTGGACAGAGACAGGGAAGATCAGATTCAAGACTCCAAGAGATGTCCACTTATACTGATGAGGATGATAAATTTAAGATCGATTATCCCCAAGGTTGGCTTAAAGGATCGCCATGGGATATGACACTCTTGTTCTCTAATCCCAATGGCCCAGAGAAACTAACGGTAGCTAGAGATGATGATCTAGGAGTAGGAATTACCCCTAGGGAATACGCCAAACTTATAGGTGAATGGCTGAAGGAGAATTATAGTGGTTATCAAGAGATAGATTCTGGCGAAGATCAATTTAATGATCAGGATGTCTTTGTTAGAATCTATGATTGGGAGGATGAACAACAAAAGCTGAGATCTATAGAGGCTTATTTTGTGAGAGGGGATACAGGCTTTTCAGTAATCTGCACAACTGAGGCAAGCAGATATGAGCAGTTCTCCGATCTCTTCGATAAGATCATAGAGAGTTTTGAATTTATCGGTGAGGCTTATAGGGTCTCAGTCTCTCGGATTACAGAGAAAGTAGAGAGGATTCCTGACTTTCAGACTCATTATGATGCAGGACTCGCTTATTACGATAAGGGAGAAATGGAGAAAGCCCTGGAGGAATTCAAGAAAGCCTCCGAGGTCAATCCCAATGACGCCTCTATTCACAACGATACAGGACGAGTATATCACTACTGGGGAGATTATGATAACGCTATAGCTGAGTATGAGAAGGCGATTGAGCTCGATCCCGACTATTTCCACGCTTATCGCAATCTGGCGCTGATCTATCACGATCGTTGGGAATTGGATAAGGCTTTAGAATATTATCAGAAGGCTTTAGAGATAAATCCTGATTATATAGCTCTCTACAACGATATAGGGTTAGTCTATCATGATAAAGGGGATTACGATAACGCGATTATCTGGTATAAGAAAACTGTAGGTAAGGATCCGAACTACTTCCACTCTCAACGCAATCTAGGTCTTATCTATTACAATCAAGCTGAGTATGAGAAGGCTAGGGAGCAGTTCGAAAAAGCCCTGGATATCGATCCCAGC
>CAZSTA010000213.1:0-6131 GCA_964609495.1 uncultured bacterium
TATAGCCATCTATAAGCTAGGATACTTAGAGGCCAGAAATAAAGAATTAGAGCAATGGTCAAAGGAGCTTTTGATTAGGATTAAAGAACGGATGAAAAGCGGATAGAGACTGGAGCTACTAAATTTTACAGCTCCAACCCCTAGTTGAGGAGACGATTAAAGATGCGAAGTAATATCCTCTTCTCTAAGAAGGTTTTGACTAAAGGATGTTGAGAATGGTTATTGAGAGTTCTCCGAGAGGATATCTGACTCTGCCCAACACTAATATCTATTCTAAGCTCCTCCCAGAAAGCTTATCTTTATCTCCTTTCGAGGCTCAGATTTTTCCGAGAAAATGGCTTGACTGAATTAGAAATTGAGGTTATAATTAAGGCGTTAATTTAAACTCATTACTGCTGATATCACATTTTCAAAGAGAGGGAGAAGATTTATGGAACAGGAACCAGGAATAAGAGATTATCTAGATATAATCTGGAGAAGAAGGATTATCATTATAGCAATATTTGTAATCTCGATCGCCGCCAGCTTTGCTATCAGTCTCACATTGTCTCCGGTATATCAAAGCGAAGCTATGGTGCGCTCTGCCCTGATCAATGGAGCACCAGTGGTAAGCACGGCAACTGCGCGCGAGAGTTTGTTGAGTTATAAGGTGATGGACAAGCTCATCGAGGAACTTAATCTAGATACCAAAAATTATCAATTAAAAAATAATATAGATATACATCTACCAGCCGATATATTTATTATCGTAGCTAGAAGCAACGATCCTAAAGAGGCTAAAGCTATTTTAGATGCTCTAGTGGACGAGTATATCTTGGAATGGCAGGAACTATATAGTCAGAGGCTCGCAATCCTCCAAGATACTGTCCAAAATATGAAAAAGGATATGGAAGATCTGAGAAAGAGCATTGAATTAGAGGAAAAACTTGTAGATAAACTAAATACCTCCTCAAGTGCTGAAGAAGAAGCTAGGCTATCTCGACTATTAGAGGTGACGGATACTAATAGAAATCGATTAATACAGCTTGAAGCAGTGTATCAAAGTTTAAGGCAACAAGTGGCCAATTCCCCAGATTTTGAAGTGATCTCTCCGGCCTTTGTTCCTGAGGATCCTATGAATAGATTTAAAAAATCGAATTTGCTTATAGCGGGATTTTTCGGTTTATTTATTGGCGTAGGGTTAGCTTTCTTTGCCGAATACTGGAAGAGCACTGAGAAGAAGGGGTAGTCGGATTAATTTTTAAATTAGAAGGAGTAGATTAAATATGACTCTAGAGGGTAAGATAAGGAATAAAACAGCTCATCTGGGGATCGCAGGATTGGGATATGTAGGACTTCCCCTAGCCGTTGAATTCGGGAAAAGTGGTTTTTCAGTAGTTGGCGTAGATCCAGATGAACGGAAAGTAGAGATGATAAATAAAGGAGAAAGTTATGTAGTTGATATAGATAGCAAAGAGGTAAAATTTTTAAGAGATAAAGGAATATTAAGAGCGGATTCGGACTATAGTGAGGCTGAAGAGCTAGATGTAATCTTAATCGCAGTTCCAACTCCTTTGAGCGACACTAAGCAATTAGATCTATCCTGTGTGATCAGTGCTAGCCAAGATATAGCCAAATATCTTCATAAAGATCAGTTGATCATCTTGGAGAGCACCACCTATCCTGGGACGACTGAAGAGGTAGTTCTTCCTATCCTTCAGAGATCTGGCCTTAAAGCTGGGGTTGATTTCCATCTAGCTTTTTCTCCCGAGAGGATAGATCCGGGTAATAAGAAATTCACTTTGACTAACACCCCGAAGGTAGTGGGAGGATTGACTAAGAGATGTGGGGAATTAGCTCAACTTCTATATAGCCAGATTATAGAGAGAGTTGTCCCGGTATCATCCTTGAAGGTTGCCGAGATGTCTAAGTTGCTTGAGAATACCTTCCGGAGCGTAAATATCGCTTTAGCTAATGAGATGGCTCTTCTTTGCGATCGGATGGGGATAGATATCTGGGAGGTAGTAGATGCCGCTTCAACTAAGCCCTTTGGCTTTATGCCCTTCTATCCTGGGCCGGGAGTAGGAGGTCATTGTATCCCAGTTGATCCCTATTACCTGCTATGGAAGGCTCGAGAATACAATTTCCATACCAGATTCATCGAGCTTGCTGAGGATATAAATTCAAATATGCCCTTCTACGTGGTGTCCAAGATATCACAAGCTCTTAATTCAAAGGGTAAAAGTGTTAAAAAGGCTCGGATTTTAATCTTAGGAGCCACCTTTAAGAAAGATGTAAATGATCTTAGAAACTCCCCTTCGCTAAGGGTTATGGAATTACTCTATGAGCAGGGCGCTGAGGTTCTATACAATGATCCCTACACCCCCAAACTTGAGATCAATAATGTCAAGATAGTAGGGGATAGAGGACCTCTGTGGCTGAAATCTACCGATCTAAACGAAGATATCCTGAGGGATGTTGATTGCGTAGTGATCGCTGTTGATCATAGTCGCTATGATTTCGCTCAGATCGTTCAACATTCCAAATTAATCGTGGATACTAAGAACGCTACTAAAGAAGTTAAAAATAGTAGGGAGAAGATAATTAAGATATGAAAGTGATGCTATTAGTTCCTCCGGGAGGATACTACGCGGAGCGATGGAGTAAAGGCTCGCTTATGCCTCCTCTAGGACTAGGATATTTAGCGGCAGTATTGGAGGAAAACGATATACCTGTCGAGGTAATAGATGCTTATGTCGAGGGGTATTCCCTGGAGGAATTGGGTGAGAGATTAGAGAAGAGCAAACCCGATATAGTAGGAATAACTATAACTACTGAGAACCGCTTTGAGGGATTCGATACCGCAGTTATGGTTAAGGAGACTTTGCCTCGAGCTATCGTAGTAGCAGGAGGCCCCCATATATCCTTAGCTGCCGAGGATACTTTGAGAGGCATACCTCAGATCGATCTAGCCGTTAGAGGAGAGGGAGAATACACCCTCTTAGATATAGTGAGAGCTATTGAGGCCGAGGGGGGAATCCTCCCCTCTACCTCTCCTATATTTAGGGGGAGGAATCCTCCTCTCCACTCCTCCTATATTAAAGGAAGTGGATTCGAGAATATAGCTGGCCTTTCGTTCCGAAGAGGGAATGATATCATTCATAATCCTCCCCGACCTCCCATTAGAGATTTAGATTCCATACCCTTTCCTGCCAGACACCTATTCCCCTGGGATAAATACAACTTCTACCTAGATGTTCCTGGAAAGGGAAGGTTGCCAGCGGCTAATATCATAACCAGCAGAGGTTGTCCGTTCTCCTGCAATTTCTGTGCTTCTAGCTCGATGTGGGGAAGAAGATATCGCACCGCTTCTCCAGAGAGGGTCATCGAGGAGATCGAGCTGTTGAAGAGGGATTATAAAGCCAAGGCGATCTGGTTCTTCGATGATACCTTTAACCTAGAGAAGAGGCGCACGGAGAAGATATGCGATCTAATGATCGAGCGTTCGCTAAATTTATACTGGTACTGTGAGATTCGCGTTGATATCCTGACCAAAGATCTACTAGCTAAGATGAAGGAGGCGGGATGTTACTGCGTAGCCTTCGGGGTAGAATCGGGATCGCAGAGGATATTAGATGAAGTTATCGGAAAGGGAATCAATATTGAACAGGCAAGAAGAACTGTTAAGTGGTGTCGGGAATTAGGCCTCTTAGCTAATCCCTTCTTTATCCTCAGCCATCCGAGTGAGACCATTAAGGAGGCTGAAAAGACGATGAGTCTAATAAGGGAGTTCTCCCCAAATAGTCAAGTCAGCCTCTCCTTATTACACGTCTATCCGGGCACTAAGCTGGAGGAGACCGCTAAGGAGAAGGGGATCATCCCCCCTGGTTTCTCCTGGACTGACAGAAATATGTCCGGAGTGATAACCCTTCCCTCCTCTCAAGGAAATGTTCCCCTCTTTATCGACCAGTTGACTTGGGAAGATATCAGTCATTACCTCTTCAAATGGGCTAGCTTGCAAAATTACTCCGTTCTTAAGCGAATACCCCAAGCCTTGAAGTCTATTCGCAATTGGGATGACTTTAGGCGCTATTGGACTATGTTCAGAGCTTATGTTAGACATAGACTTGGAGGCGTCGCTTGAAATCTAGTTGGCAACTTCAGATATTCAATAGATCACTCAAGAAGAGGCAGAAATTTGAGGTTGTTACGAGTCTTATGAACTCCACCGAAGATAAAGGGGAAGGAATCCTCCCCTCTATAAAGGAAACTTTTGCTTCAAACAAAACTCAAGGTTCAAAAGTTTCCTTTATCCCTTCTATATTCGGGAAGTGCTTGGATATCGGATGTGCTACTGGAGTTCTAAGCTATTATCTGAGACATAAGGGCGGCTATTGGATCAGCGCAGATATAGACGAGGAGAATCTATCGGAGACCAAGAGTCTGGTGAAGGAAAATGTAATTCGGATAGATGAGAGGAATTTGAGCTTTAAGGATGAGATATTCGATTGTGTTGTAGTTTTGGACTTTCTGGAGCATATCGAGGATGACGATGCTCTCCTCTCCGAGATCAGGCGAGTGTTGAAGCCGAAGGGCAAAGTCTATATAAGCGTCCCACGTATAGAGGGCTTACTCCTAATAAATAAACTAAAGAGACTTATCGGCATAACCCAGGAATACTATGGTCATAAGCGCCCCGGATATAGCTTTGCGGGACTACGAGATAAGCTTAAAAAGAACGGCTTTGAGATCTTAGCTCAAAGAACCTTCTCCAAGTTCTTCACCGAAGCGATAGAGCTGGTTATAAATTCGATATATATCCTTCTAGGCAAGAGAAAAGGAGAGGCCTTTAGACGAGAAGGACAACATATCTCTATATCCTCAGCCTCCGAGTTTGAAACTCATAAAGCCTCATTTAAGCTATATTCTCTGTTATATCCTCTCTTGGAACTAATCTCCAAATTAGATAAGCTCCTATTCTTTGCTCCCGGCTATGTGCTAGTGATCAAAGCGCGTAAAGATGGAAATTGAGGGAGGAATCCCCTTCGATGAGAATCTTAGTTACTGGTGGAACAGGATTTATCGGAAGCCATCTAGTAGAATCCCTTCTCAAAGAAGGGCATCAAGTTAAAGCTCTTATAAGGCGAACTAGCAACACCGAATACCTGGACAACTTAAACATCGAGTTAGTATATGGGGATATAACCGACGAAACCTCGTTAAGACCAGCGGTAAAAGATGTCCAAATCGTCTATCACCTAGCTAGCCTCTTAAACCCGCTCAGAGTCCCAGATGATAGATATCGAGAGGTAAACGTCAAAGGGACTGAGAATCTCCTCGAAGCTTGCCTATCTGCCGATAAGATCGAGCGCTTCATCTACTGTAGCAGTGTAGCAGTATATGGAAAATTAGAGCATATACCCACTAGCGAAGAATGTTTGTGTTCGCCAGATAATATTTATGGTTCGACTAAATATGAAGGGGAGAAGCTTGCTTTAGAGTTCTATCATCAACATGGCTTGCCAGTGGCGGTAGCTCAACCCGCCTGGGTTTATGGACCTCGAGATGATAAGCTTCTCAAACTCTGTCGAGCGATCATAAATAATTCCTTCGTGATGATCGGAAAAGGGGATACCCTTCGTCATCCAGTTTATGTGACGGATGTGGTTCAGGGGTTAAAATTGTGTGCCAAAAGGGAGTCTGCGATAGGGGAGGTGTATATTATAGCTGGCAAGGAAGCGCTCCCTATTAGAAAGATAATTGAGACCCTCGCTGATATATTGGGGAAGAAAATTCCTCCTTTCTATATCCCGGCGTTTCTTGCGGAAGCGATCGCTTGGGTTTTCGAAAGGACTTTGCCCAAGATAGGAGTAGAACCTATCCTATCCCAAAGGCGATTGGAATTTTTCACCAAAAGGCAAGCTTTCTCCATAGCTAAGGCTCAATTGAAATTGGGGTATTCCCCTCAGATAGATTTAAAAGACGGCTTAGAGAGAACAGTCGAGTGGTACCGCGAGGAAGGATGTATCTAAATTCTAGATGGAGTTTAGATGTATAAATATTTAAAATTTAAAGGAGGCATGAAGAATGAGAAGATTAGCTGTATCACTGGTGATCTTAGGGATGATCTTCTTAGTAGTAGCAGTAGGCTG
>CAZSTA010000214.1:0-6112 GCA_964609495.1 uncultured bacterium
AAGCTTATCTCAATGTTCCCTCTCCCCTTGCGGGAGAGGGTAATAAGAAGTATAGACTAGTTATATCTTGAACTCACCTTTTATATTATGTAAACTTAAAGGAGATAATACCGATGCTTAAAATAAAGGGCTTGATATCCTTGATTCTAATCACTTTGGCTCTGATCAGTTGCGAAGGGGGAGTTTCCGTTGATGATTGGGGAGAGGTAGGCTTAAATTCCGTCTATATGTTAAGCTCCAATGAAGGTTGGGCGGTAGGAACTGGTGGTAGGATCTTACGTTATAATGGAAGTGCTTGGAATGAGGTTGAGAGTCGAGTTACTGACAACCTTTGGGAGGTGTGGATGACGAGTCCGAATGAAGGCTGGGCTATAGGAGGTTGGCCTAGTAGTGGGGTGATCTTGCGCTATCAGGATGGATTATGGAATAAGGTATCGAGTCCTGCCGAAGGTTATCTCCTCTCATTATATATGCTCAACCCCAACGAGGGCTGGGCGGTAGGGAAGGATGGACTTATACTATATTGGGATGGGGAGAGCTGGAGTAAGGAGAACAGTCCTGTCTCCTACGATCTTACCTCGATCTATATGCTCAGTTCCTCTGAAGGTTGGGCAGTTGGTAAGGGTGGTATTATCTATTATGATGGAAGCAGGTGGAATAAGTACGTGGGGTCTTCTGCTTTCCTGAACGATATCTTTATGTTAAGTAGTGATAATGGTTGGGCAGTTGGAGTCGGAGGGGTGATTCTTCACTACAACGGTAGTGGATGGAATGATGTGACCAGCCCTTCCCTCTATGATCTTAATTCGATCTATATGCTCAATGCTACCGAGGGTTGGATGGTGGGAGAAGGAGGGATGATCTTCTATTATGATGGGGTGAATTGGTCGGAGAGAATTTCCCCTACCGATAAGAGCTTATTGGATGTATATATGATAAACAAGAACGATGGTTGGGCAGTAGGACGAGACGATGTTATACTCCATTATGATGGGACGAAGTGGGAATTGGAAAGTGGATAAAGAAAACTTTTGCTTCCAATAGAGTTCAAGGTAAAAAAGTTTTCTTTAAATAGAGAATGAGGATCGAGGGACTCTAGCGAGTTCTCTCTCCTATATCTATTTTTAAATCAACGAAAGGTGGTGCAGATTTATGTTCAGCCAAAAAGGATCGATATTGCTTCTAATAGGGTTGATTTGCTACCTCATAGGCGCTTGTCTTCCTACTTTTGCCGAGGAGGAAGAGATTGTGCCTAAGGCAGCGGAGGAGAAAATCCTTGCGGAAGCCAAAAAGGTGCGTTTAACGGAGAAAGCTCAAGAGAAGCTTTTAAGGAATGGTTTTGTAGTTGTTCCAGAGGATAAATATAAGGATATATATGAGCTTTACAAGAATTGTAAGGAGAAAAATATACCGATATTTGTGACGACAGATTCCATCCTTCATACCTCGCATATCCTCTTCGATTATGCGCTTCGTATCTTGGAGATCGAGAAATTATATGAAGCCGCGATCCTTCTCACCGAAGAGCTGTTTAAGGCCTCCATAGAGCAGTATGAGAAGTTCGATGATGAGAAGTTGAAGGAGGCCGCTAGGCTAAACGTTGCCTTCTTCGGAGTGGCTCGAAAACTCCTTGATTCAGAGGCTGATATACCTGATTATGTGAAGAAGGAGGTTGAAGCAGACCTTGTCTTCATCGAGAATCACAAGGGATTCGAATTCTCCTATACTCTCGATAATAAAGAGGATTTCAGCCAATATGTGCCTAGAGGTCACTACACGAGAAACGATAAATTTAAGCGATATTTCAAGATGATGATGTGGTATGGGCGGAGGATGTTCCGCGTTGACGAGAAAGACCCCTTTGGGGCTGGTAGCCCTCCCGATCATCCTCCGATAGAGAGTGGTTGGTTAAATAAAGAGGTCTATCCCCCCGAGGGGATCGCTGAGACCAGAAGAGCGCTTCTGATCTTGGGAATTTTGAAGGGAACTCAAGTGAAGGGAGAGATGGCGATCGATGTCTGGGGGAGATTATATGATCCCATCACTCTATTCGTGGGGGAATCGGATGATCTGAACGTCAATGATTATCTGGAGATAGCCAAGGAGATATACGGAGGAGTCCCCTCAGCCGAGGATCTCGTGGCGGATGATAAGATAGTCCAATTCGCCAAATCAGCGGCAGATAAGAGAGCGCCTAAGATCGACTCGACTGGAATGGGAAGGAAGGGATTCTCCTTACTTGGTCAGAGATTCACCCCCGATGCTTATATCCTCCAGAATCTAGTCTATCACGATGGTTCATTGCTCTATACTGGTAGGGATGTTGCTCCCTTCCCCTTCACCTATGTTATGACTATGGGGGGGCCAATTAGAGGTTTTCCGAGAGGGCTGGACGTTATGGCGGTCCTCGGCTCTGATCCGGCTTATGATATCCTGAAGGATCTAGGGGATACGCAATACAGTGATTATGAGAAGGAGTTAGCCGCCCTCAAACAGGAGTTCGGAAGCGACGAGGTTGACATCTGGGGAAGGACCCTCTATTACAGTTGGATAAGTTGCTTGAGACCGTTATTGGATAAGAATGGGGACGAGTATCCAGCATTTATGAGAACGAGGGCTTGGCGAGTTAAGGAGTTGACGACTGCTTTAGCCTCCTGGGCTGAGCTTAGGCACGATACGATCCTCTATGCTAAGCAGAGCTATACAGGGATGTTAAGGGCTATATCCCTCCCTCCACAGATGACCAAAGGATATGTAGCACCTAATCCTACTTTCTGCGAGCGAGTCGCAGATATGATGAAGCAGATGCGAGAGGGACTGAAGGAAAGGGGAATCTTACCAGAGGAGTTAGAGGATAAGATGGCCCAACTGGAGGATTTAGCAACGACCTTTAAGGTCATCTCCGATAAAGAGTTGAAGGGCAAATCCTTAACTGAGGAGGAGTACCGGAGGATTTGGGAGATAGGTGATGAATTGGAGAGTATTATCTCCTTCTCCGATGAGATCAAAGCTAAAGTAAGTTCAGAAGCGGATACTAGAATGGCTATAATCGCTGATGTCCACACCGAGAATAACACCAAGCAGGTGTTAGAGGAGGGAGTGGGAGATCCCTTCTCGCTCTACGCCGTAGTAGAGATCGAGGGAGGGTATCAGTTGTTAAAAGGAGCGATTTTCTCCTATTATGAGTTCAAGCATCCTATGAAGGATAGACTGACCGATGAGAAGTGGCAGAAGATGTTGGAGGAGGAGAAAGCTCCCGAGCTACCCGAATGGACCACGATATATATGGAAAATGGAGAATAGGATGTAATTTCCCCCTCACCCTTAAAAGGTAACTTTTGCTTCAAATAGGACTCAAGGTTAAAAAGTTACCTTTTATCCCTCTCCCACGGGGGAAGAGGGGATTCTTAAGACCTGCGATCCCTTTTATTTCCCCCTCCCTTGACGGGAGGGGTTAGGGGAGGGTGATTTGAACAACTCTTCCCAACCTCCGATCTCAAGATGAGAGGGTGAGAGTATAGTGACTCTTAATTCGCATCTTCCGAAGATCTCGCTATTCATCCTTTTGCTTGTCTTATTGACTATCTTGAATAGTTGTTCGTTCTCTCCAGTTAAAGCGGAAGAGAAAGCTCAAGTGGGAATGGTTGAGATCGGTATTGCCTCCTGGTATGGAGCTGAATTTCACAGAACGAGAACCTCTAACGGCGAGATATACGATATGTATCAACTGACCGCGGCTCATCGTTCCTTCCCCTTCGGGACTATAGTGCGAGTCACTAATTTAGGCAATGGGAAAATCGTTATGGTTCGGATAAATAATCGAGGGCCTTTCATCAAGAGGCGAATAATAGATCTATCCTACGCCGCGGCGGTTCAGCTCGATATGGTGGAGCAGGGGATCGCCGAGGTGGGGATAGAGGTAGTTCAGACGAAGGATTGAGGGCAATCAAGGGGGAGTAGATGTCCGATTCGAGTGATATAAGAGGGATGGAGGGAGAAATCCCTTCCTCTATAGCATGGTATTCCCTCTCAATAGAGAAGATCATCGAAAAATTTAATACCGATGTAGAAAATGGTCTGTCATCTCCAGAAGCTTCCTCTCGATTGAGGAGGTATGGTCCTAATAAGTTAAGAGAGGTTAAGGGAGTCCCTACCTGGATTATACTTCTTAACCAATTTAAGAGCTTGATCGTGGTGCTTCTTCTGATAGCCACGGGGATAGCCCTCTTCTTGGGAGATAATATCGAGGCGCTTGCTGTATTTATGGTTATAATCTTGAACGCGGCTTTTGGCTTCTTCACGGAGTGGAGAGCCGAGAAATCTATGCAGTCCTTGAAAAATTTGGTCGTTCCTAAAGCCAGGGTGGTCCGAGATGGTGATGTTGATGAGATTCTCGCCACAGACCTAGTTCCAGGTGATATTATCCTCCTCGAGGCGGGAGATCGAGTCCCAGCCGACGGCCGATTGGTGGAGGCAGTGGATCTATCCCTACAGGAGGCGGCCTTGACCGGGGAATCGCTCAGCGTTCGCAAGGATCCCGAGGTGGTTGTTGGGGAGAATACCCCCTTGGGGGACCGAGTCAATATGGTATATATGAGTATGATCGTCACTGAAGGACGAGGGAAGGCTATTGTAGTCAAGACTGGAATGAAGACCGAGGTGGGGCAGATAAGTGGGATGATCGAAGGTGCTGGGGAGGAGATGACCCCTTTAGAACGCAGATTAGAGAGGTTGGGGCGCTACCTCGTGATCTTATGCTTTGGGATCTCAGTCATCATAATTATAGCTGGAATCCTTCGTGGACTGCCCTCTATAGACATGCTCAGAACTGGCTTGAGCTTAGCGATAGCTGCCGTGCCTGAGGGTTTGCCAGTGGTGGCAACGATTACTCTGGCGATAGGGATGCGTCGGATGGCTCGTCGCAACGCTATAATCCGCAGACTCCCTGCGGTGGAGACGCTGGGATGCACCACTACTATATGTACCGATAAGACTGGGACGCTCACCGAAAATGAGCTTATGGTCCGAGAGATATATCTTCATCCTGATACGATTAAAGTCACTGGGGAGGGCTATGTTCCTGAAGGGACCTTCGATCTCGAGGGAAAGAAGGCGAGGAAGGATGAGCGCTTGAGGATGGCGCTCAAGATAGCGGCTCTCTGTAATAACGCCGCTCTTGATGAGGAGGTCGAGACTGGTGGAGTCTCGTGGGATGTGATCGGGGATCCGACGGAGGGCGCTCTCTTGGTAGCCGCGGAGAAGATCGGCTATCAACCGAAGGAGTTGAGGAAGGAGTATCCTCGCTTGGACGAGCTTCCCTTTGATTCCGATAAGAAGATTATGGCTACCCTCCACGAGGTTAGGGATGGAGAAAATCCTTCTTCCTCTACACATCGGCTATTAGGGGTTAAAGGAGCTTTAGAGGTCATATTGGATAGTTGTGATTATGTATATAAAGGAACAGAAATAATTCTGCTTACTGACGAGGATAGGGAAGCGATCTCCGTCCAAGCTGATGAGATGGCAAAGAGGGCTTTGCGTGTTCTTACCGTGGCTTATAAAGAGCTTCCGGTCTCTCAAGATAGTGTAGAGGATAACGATATACAAGGTCTAACTTTCTTGGGGTTAATGGGGATGACCGATTCACCTCGACCAGAGGCGGAGGGAGCTATAGAGGAGTGCCAAACTGCTGGGATCAAAGTGATTATGATCACTGGCGATAACAAGATTACCGCTGAGGTTATAGCTAAGGAATTGGGTCTAGCCTCTGATGATTCGCTTATCTTGGACTACTCTGAGATCGATTTCAAAGATAGGGAAGAGCTAAAGGAGATAGTAAAGAAGGTTACCGTTTATTCTCGGGTCTCTCCAGCCGATAAGCTCAATATCGTTGATGCTCTTCAGGAGAATGGTGAGATCGTAGCGATGACTGGGGATGGAGTTAACGATGCGCCAGCTCTGAAGACCGCGGATATAGGGATCTCGATGGGGCAGACAGGAACGGATGTTGCGCAGGAAGCCTCCGATATGGTGTTGGCGGATGATAACTTCGCAACGATTGTGGCCGCGGTTGAGGAGGGAAGGGTAATCTATGCAAATATCTAGAAGTTTA
>CAZSTA010000215.1:0-6107 GCA_964609495.1 uncultured bacterium
CTTCGAGGGTTTATCAGTGCGGTAGGTGCAACCATAGCTTATGTAACTTCCCGCAGGTAATTTCTTCACTTGAGCCACTTGGGTCTTAAACGAAAGAGCAGGTTTAAAATCAGGAGGACACTTGACCTCATCGGAAGGGTTAAGTCCATAGATGGCAATCCCCGGTCGCACTAGATTGAAGTGGGTCTCTGGCATCTCTAATACAGCCGCGCTATTAGCCGTATGTATATAGGGAATATGAATAGAATGAGCAGAAAGCTCTCTCAGGACCCTCTTGAATAAACTTAATTGGTAGATAGTATAACTCTTATCTCTACAGTCGGACTTAGCGAAATGGGTGAAGATCCCCTCGATTATCAGATTGGGAAGTTTTCTCAATCTCTGGATAAAGCCTAATACCTCCTCCGGTAACAATCCTAATCTTCCCATTCCCGTATCGACTTTGATATGAACTTTGGCTTGGGTGTTAAGTGAAGTAGCCGCCCTGGATAAGGCTTCTGCTACATCCATAGAATAGAGGGTAGCGGTTATATTGTACTTGACAACATCTCTTGCCTGCCAAGCAGGGGTATAGCCAAGAATCAGTATCTCTGCGATTATCCCTGCTTGACGTAAGGTTATCCCTTCATTTAAACAAGCCACTCCTAACTGGGAGGCAGAATTGTTTAGGGCGGTTCGTCCCACCTTCACCGCTCCATGTCCATATCCATCAGCTTTTAAGACCGCCATTAGCTCTACCCTATTCCCGATTATCTCCTTGAGCCTTCGGACATTATAAGCGATCGCATTTAGATCGACCTCGATCCAGGTGGGTCTCTCTCTAGGGCTCGTGGTCTTGATCTGCTTCCAAGCGGAGTTTTGACGAACTAGCACTTTTTTAGCCTCAGTTCGATCTGCTAATAAGCTTTCCGAAATTATCTCCATACGCGATGCTGGAGAACCCTTCACCAGGATCACATCACCTGAAGATATTATATCGACTGCTCTTTTAGAGGCTTCATCTGGAGTATAAGTGATAAAGACCCTATTCTCGGGCAAGCCCCATCTCTTTGCCTCCTCAGCTATAAGCTCGGCTTTATCCCCCTTAGTTATCAGATAATCCACTATCCGAGAAGCCCTTCTTCCAACTTGTCTATGGGCTGTTTCCTCGAAGCTACCAAGCTCTAGCATATCTCCTAAGATAGCTATCTTGCGTCTGTTATGCATTTGAGCTAAGACATCTAGCGCCGCCAGAGTTGAGAGCGGATTCGCGTTGTAGCTATCATCAATAAGGAGACTATTATTTATCCCCCTCAAGGGATTTAGGCGCCCTTTGAAAGCGACAAGCTCGCTCAATCTTTTGAGGATCTCCTCTATGGATAAACCACAGACGATCCCCACCGAGGTCGCCGCAAGAGCAGTATAGATGTTATGTCTGCCCAGAAGAGAGAGCGTAACTTGTTCCACCCTCCCGTTATAGTGGAGCTTGAAAGCGATCCCCTCTTCACTCGAAACGATATCATCAGCGAAGATATCGGCTTTACTATTTGTGCCATAGAAGATGACGTTCGCCTGAGTCCTCCTTGACATCGCACGAACTAACTCATCGTCATAGTTGAGAATAGCGAATCCCTCTTTCGGAAGGGATTCTATCAATCTTCCCTTCTCCCTAGCGATATTCTCGATAGAGCCGAGGTATTCCAGATGAGCAGGACCTATCTGAGTTATCAACCCGATAGTAGGAGGGGCGATCTGACATAGTTCCTCGATCTCGTTGAAGCTATCGCAAGCCATCTCCAAGACCGCCTTCTGGTGTTCAGGAAGTAGTTTACCTAAGGATATCGGCAGACCGTAGAGATCGTTATAATTACCATGGCTCTTGAAGACTTTGAACGAGGCATCTAAAACTTCGGCGATGGCTTCTTTGGTGCTGGTCTTTCCTACACTACCAGTGACTCCAATAACTTCGGGTTTATATTTCTTTAGGATAAAACTGGCCCATTGCTTTATCGCTTCCTTAGTGTTATTCACGACAATACAGGTGGACTTATGTCTGCTTAGATCGAGCTCCTCCTCGCATAATATTCCCCCAGCCCTGGCTTGACAGGCGCTTTCTATATAATCATGCCCATCAGCCCTCTCAGTTCTCACTGCTAAAAAAAGCTCGCCTGGGTTTAGAAGGCGAGAGTCATAACAGAAATCGCTAAATTCTCTTTTATATATATCACCGAAGATCCTACCCCTAGTTGCCTCTAAGATATCATTTAGAAAGATCATTTTTTATTCACCGAAAACTTTAAACAGCCGTTATCTCAATTGGATAAGTTCTTCTTATAGGCGGTGCTGTATCCTCGGGATGAAGCTTCTCTAATATCTGAGTCCCGACTTTCCAGATATCACCGGCGCCCATAGTGATCAATACATTTCCCGCCTCGAGGTTATCACAGAGGTGATCAGCTATATCCGTGGACTTACCTATGTAATTGGCATCAGGATGAGACATCAACTCCAGGATATTCTTACTGCTGATTCCAAGATCATCCTTTTCCCTGGCAGAGGCATATATATCAGCGATTATAACCTTATCAGCGGAATAGAAAGCCTGGGCGAAATCACTTAAAAAGAATTTAGTTCGACTATAAGTATGAGGCTGAAACACACAGCAGATCTTCTTGTCCGGGAATCGCTGGCGGGCTGCCTCTAAGGTAACTCTTATCTCCGTAGGATGATGAGCATAATCATCGATAACTATTATACCTCGAACCGTTCCTATATGCTCAAAACGGCGACGAGCACCATGAAAACAAGCCAAAGTCCCTCTGACACTATCCATATCTACCCCCAAGACGGAAGCCACCGCGATAGCTGCTAAGGCGTTACTGACATTGTGCATACCGGGTAAGCGCAGAGTGAATTCTCCTATATTTTTATCATAGTTCAAAGCGGTAAAGTGAGTTTTACCAAACGAATCGAGGCTTATATCTTCTGCTCTCCATTGAGAATCGCTGTTCAGTCCATAAGTTATCGTGTGGCGATCTAGGTCAGCGATAACCTCTCTAACTTGAGGATCATCCATACAAGCTACTATTGAACCATTATGTCTAACTTGGCTGAGAAATTTATGAAAAGCCTCCTTTATAGCTTCGAGATCGCGATAGTAATCTAGATGTTCAGGCTCGATATTGGTCACCACCCCTATGTATGGCGCAAGCGTAAGGAAGGAGCTATCGAACTCGTCTGCCTCAGCGACTAGATAGGAACTATATCCCAGTTTAGCATTGGTATCTAAATCGATCAATTCACCTCCTATGAGGATAGTGGGGTCGAGTCCAGCCCTCTCTAGTATAAGAGATATCATAGAGGAGGTGGTAGTTTTGCCATGGGTCCCACTTATAGCTATTCCTTGCTTCTTATTCATCAAAATTCCAAGCATCTGAGATCTTTTAAGGATCGGGATACCTAGGTTATGAGCCTCCTGAAGCTCAAGGTGATCCTCTCCGTAAGCAGAAGAGGTTATTATAAGGTCGGCTCCATTAATGTTATCTCTTTTAAATCCTATATATACCTTAGCTCCTCTCTCTTCCAACTTGGTCGCCAATCTCCATTTACCGTTTTCCGAGCCAGAGATTTTATATCCCAGTTCTAGGAAAACCTTAGCGATGGCGCTATTTCCAACCCCGCCGATCCCCACGAAGTGAATATGAAGATTATTATCATTAGTCCATATCCTCTCTTCTAAATTGGACAAAGCTGTGCTATTGATCATTACCATTCCTTTCTCCAAGCAATTTTTATAGAATAGGTCATCACCAAGGTATCAAAGCTAACATTCCGATCAAGGCTAAGATCAGGCTTCCCGCCCAAAACCACCGAACGATCTCGACCTCACCCCATCCCAATAACTCCAGATGGTGATGATAGGGACT
The DNA here is from genome assembly GCA_964609495.1 of uncultured bacterium. Taxonomy (GTDB): domain Bacteria; phylum CAZSTA01; class CAZSTA01; order CAZSTA01; family CAZSTA01; genus CAZSTA01. Next base: position 3,906 of record CAZSTA010000215.1, read on the forward strand.
CATCTTAAAGATCCTCTTGCCTCTCAATTTGAAGGAGGCGACTTGTAGGACCACCGATAGGGTTTCCCACAAGAATAATCCTCCTATTATAATCAATAATAATTCCGCTTTAGCTAAAATGGCAATGGAAGCTAAAGATGCTCCTAAAGCTAGAGAGCCAGTATCACCCATAAATATTTTAGCTGGATGTCTGTTAAAGTAGAGAAATCCTAGACAAGCACCGCATAAAGCCGCACAGGTGATACCGAGTAGTTGCTGGCCACTCTGAATAGCGATGATCAGATAGGCTAGAGATACTATAGCGGCGCTACCTCCGGCTAATCCATCTAAACCGTCAGTTATATTAACCGCATTTGAAGAAGCTACTATCACCAAAGTAGCAAAGGGCAGATAGAACCACCCCAACTCGATCTTGGAATCACTGAAGGGGATATTTATCTCGGAATTTCCATATCCCATCCGGAGGATTAAATAAGTGAATAAAGCTCCGAATAATATCTGAAGAACGAATTTATATCTGGCTTTAACCCCCAGCGATCTCCCCTTTTTCACAGAAATATAATCGTCAATAAAGCCAAGTAACCCGAAGCTCATCACTGGAAATAGCATCAGCAAGGTATAAACAGAAGGATTTAATAATGTATTGGTGAGGATAAAGGAGGAGATAATGGCTATCCCTCCCATAGTAGGGATCCCTGCTTTGCTGAAATGAGAAGAGGGACCATCTTCCCTTATATTCTGTCCTATACTTTTCTTTCTTAAGAGACCTATCAAGGCGAAGCTGAATATTAAGGACATAGCGAAAGAAAAGAGAAGGGTTAAGATCAGCTTATTCATATCGACACTCGCTTTCTCTATATCTTAGGGGCAAAGGCAGTGAATAATAACTCCGAAACTAATTCGTCAAAGGATATACCATCGGCCTCAGCGGCTAGAGGAAGATCGCTCGTCTCCGTCATACCCGGTATAGTGTTTACATCTAATACGTAAGGTGTTCCCTCATCGCTTAGGATCATATCGACCCTAGATACTCCCTGGCATCCTAAAGTGTTATGAGCGGCAAGGGCTATTCTTTGTGACTCTCGGTATAGATCAGGAGGAATATGAGCTGGGATGAAAAATTCCGTCATACCTTTGGTATATTTAGCTTCATAATCATAGAAATCCTTTTTGGGAACTAACTCTATCACCGGCAAAGCTCTCTGCTTCTCTCCTACACCTAGGATGCCCACAGTAAGCTCTCGACCTGGGATGTAATTCTCTATAAATACATATCGAAAATGAGTGGAAACTTCCCCGTAAGCTTTCCCTAACTCGTCTCTCCTTCTGACTAAGTGAACGCCTACACTCGAACCCTCAGCTACGGGTTTTACCATCATCGGGAAATCGAATATTTCTTCGCATCTTTTTAGGAAATCCTCATCGCTCTCGTCCCTCTCTTTAATCAGATATGGAGGAGTCGGGATGTGATTGCTAATAAATAATTTTTTAGCCATAATTTTATTCATAGCTAAGGCGCTGGATAAAACTCCCGATCCAGTATAAGGTATATCTAAAGTCTCTAGTAGCCCTTGAACCGTCCCATCTTCCCCATATTTACCGTGCAGAGCTATGAAGACCAGATCGATCTTCTCCTTCTTTAAATCGGAGAGGATATTACCATTGACCATATCCACAGCAATAGCATTAAAGCCCTGCCTGATCAGAGAACCATATATGTTCTTACCGGTGCGAAGGGAAACTTCCCTCTCCGCCGAGCGTCCACCCATAATAACCGCTATCTTTTTACCTATTAACTTATCCTTCATCGCTCCGCTTCCTCCCCGAGAGTAAATATCATCTATAAGGTCAGCAATTTTTATTCCACATCCTTTAGAAAGCAAAATATCGTCTCATAGAGGGATTATTTGATTAATTGATATATATCATATCGAGGGTTAGGTGATCTCTTATGTATCCTTTTCAACACAGTTATGTGTCAAATTTGAGACAATTTTGAGGGTAAAGGAGGCTAAGAAACAAGCCGAGGAGGGGCTTGAGATATTAGAGAGCAAGTTAGGTGAGAGATATTTGAAGGAGGGAGAATCGATAAAGTCGAGAGTAAGAGCGACTTCGGCTAAGCATAAAGTTGAGGGGTATCTTCTGGTTCTGCTTAATAGATTTCATCGATCCTACTTATAGTATATCCAAGCTTTATCTTTA
>CAZSTA010000216.1:0-5973 GCA_964609495.1 uncultured bacterium
GAGGGTGATAATTAACAAGATTCCTTGATTGCCTTATTAATTCAGCAAAAACCAAATCAAAAAGCATTTTTAGGAGGCCATAATCCCTTGAAAGCTTCTATGACTCTATCTATATGCTCTTGACCTCCTCCCAAGCAGAAAGGAACGTGACCGGGCAATAGCCCATCAACTCCTAAGCCTGCCAATTTGGAGATATTGAGGCGATAATCCTCCAAGGATGATCCAACGCAATTTAATAGGCTTATCGTTCCTCCACAGAAGACTGTATCTCCGCTGAATAGATAGGTCTTATCTTTCCCCTTTAGTAGATAGCAAATCGAACCCTTGCTATGACCGGGGGTAGCTATAGCCTTAACCTCTAACCTACCTATCGATATCTGCTGATCGTCTTCCAATTCGATATCCACTTCACAGGGGTGGAGATGATAGGAGGATGGATAAACGCCATACGCCCTAGCTACATCTAATCCCAGATTCACCTCATCTCCTCTCCTGATGAATTCTGCTTCCTCTCTCGAAATAGCAACTTCGGCAGACAATCTATCTCTCAGTTGCTTACTTCCTCCGCTGTGATCGGCGTGACCATGCGTTAGCAGAATATATCTGATCTTAGCTGGATCGACTTCCTCAGAAGATATATTGCTGATGATCTTGTCCGTATCAAGCCCCACTCCAGCATCTATTAGAGCCATCTCTTCCCCACCGTTTAGGAGATAGACATTGCAATCATAATCATTCGATATCCCCAAGCCATTTCTACCACCGCCAACGATATATACCCCTTCAGCTAGCCTCATATCTTCACCCTCGCCTTTGCCTAAAATCCCTTAAAGCCGATAACAGATAATCTATATATTCTGGAGAGGCGGACTTACCGATATGACCTATGCGGAATATCTTACCTTCAAGCCTCCCTATTCCTCCTGCTATGAGCAGACCGTATTCGTTCTTCAGGAAGTCTCTGATCTCATCAGGTGAAATACCAGGAGGGGTAATAACGCTCGTCACCACTGAGGAAGCATATTCACCATCGATCAACAATTCGAAGCCAAGTTCCCTCAATCCATCTCTCAACCTCTTAGCTATTCGCCTGAATCTCTCCTGTCGCTCCTCTAATCCCTCGTCTAATATCCTCCTCAAGCTAGCGCGCAAGGCTAAGATTGTGTTGGTAGCCATCGTGACAGGATGGGGATGCCAATCCGCCCACTTAGTTACATAATCTCTCCAGTTCAGAAGATTGAGATACCAACCATGACCAAGATCCCCTTTCTCCTCCATAACTTGCCAAGCGTGAGGAGTTATAGCGATAGGAGATAAGCCCGGAGGAGCTTCTAAGCATTTCTGCGAAGCAGAAACACAGATATCGATTCCCCATTCATCTACAGCTAAATCGCTACCTCCCAAAGAGGAAACAGCATCGACTATCAAGGGGATGTCATATCTCTTGCATATCTCACCTATCTCCTCAACCGGATTCATAACACCCGTGGAGGTCTCGTGGTGAACTACCGCTACTGCTTGGAAACCCTCTTTATCCCTTATTAAATCCTCGATCGAAGAGGGAGAGGCGGGCTTTCCCCATTCCGACTCCAAAGCATAGGCAGAAAGATGATAACTTCGAGCTATCTCTAATAATCTCTCTCCAAAGAAACCATTTACTATGACTAATACGCTCTCCCCACCTCCCAGCATACTTCCTATTGCCGCGTCTAATCCAGCGCTGCCAGAGCCGATGAGTATATATACATCCCCCTCGGTCCTAAATATCTGTTTAAGATATCCCACTGTCTCTCGGTATATCTCGACCCATTCCTCGCCATAGTGGGCTATGACAGGAGCACCCATCTGCTCCAATACCTCATCCTCTACATCCACGGGACCTGGGATCATCAGTTTATATCGCTTCATATAACCTCCTTCTCTCGATATGCTTAAGTAAAAGTCATCCTCTCCTTCTTTCCTCTTTCCGATTCAGACGAGCAAGGCGATGACGAAGATCCGCGAGATCTTGCTCATAACGTAATCTTCCGAAGAGCGGTCTTCTCTGATTGAGCATAAATAAAGCTTCCCTCACTATATCTATCGCTCTCCGATAATCTTTAAGTTGATGCTCGTAATATTTTGCTAACTCTACATAGGGATAAAGACTATAGGTCTGGTTATCGGAGATAAGCGATTCCCAGATCATAACCGCCTGCTCACTCTCCCTTAGACGCTTGTACAGAAATGATAATTGATGTATCGTCTTATTTCTAGTGGCTGGAGTTAAGGAAGTGGAGAGGGCATACTCATAACATCTTATGCTCTCTTTTGGCAACCCTAGATTTTCATACGCTTTGCCGAGGCTATAGAAATCCTCCCCTCTCTCAAGGGTGGAGAAGGGATCGCTGTAGATATCGCATAACTTAACGGTCAGAGCTAATAGAGATAATATATCCTGCTGATTGTGATAGAAGACCTTCCTCATCTCTCGCGCATCTTTCGTCCTCATATATTGAAAATAAAGGCTGGGGATCATATAGCTTGGGACATCCTCCTCAGTTCGCTCTACTCTCAATATGTGCTGTTCCAGGGAGCTGAGGCCACAGCTCTCAAGGCGCTCCCTCCAGAGGCGACGAGCGGAGAAGAGGAGATCAAGGTGAAGGGGATCTTCTAGGTTGAAGCGTAAACGAGAATAGGCATATCTGCCATGGAGCATAGGTATATCGAAGCACTTACCGTTGAAGGTCACAACAGCGGAGAAGTAGGAGAGAAGATCATTTAAGGTCCAGAGGAAAGCCATCTCCTCCCCATAGTCGCGCATAAAGTATTGTTTAATATGGAACTCCCCTCCTTTGAAGTAACCGATCCCAACTAAGATCACATATGTGCCTGCTCCTCCAGCTAAACCAGTTGTCTCGATGTCCAAGAAAGCCGTCTCTTCCAGATTCAATTCGCTTAGATTCGCATCCTTGCCCATATAAGCAAAGAGGGAGGGCGAATAGGAAAAAATATCTCGAAGAACGATATCCCCATGAAGATAATCGGAGTTATATATCTGCTCGGTGACGAAGCATTCTCCGTAGGGAGTGGGTAGAAATTCTCCTTCTAGGAGATCGTGAATATCCTTACTCTCCATCGTGATAGATTCGGATTCTTGCTGGGTAGGTATAGACATTTGGGGCGAATTACTATCGCGATGCCACTTTCTCAGCTTCTCCCTCAGATTCATCGTGGATCCCTCCTTGAGGGAAGTGATCTTATCTCTCTAGCAGACTCTCTTCTAAGCATCCTCTTTAACATAGCTACAGTGATCGATTTGCCCTTTTCCCCTACCTCTACTAGAGGTCCTACACAGGAGGGGCAGGCGGTATCGCAGCCACAGGAGAGGACTAGTTCTAAGGCGGTTTCCAATAGCAATTGGTGAATATCGTATAACTTCTGGCTGAAACCGATTCCACCCGGATAGTTATCGTAGAGGTAGATAGTAGGTTTCTGAGTGAACGGGGAGCGAATCTGACTGACTACTCTGATATCTCTGGGATCGCACATCAGATATAGAGGAGCAACATTTACCAGGACATTTGATAACCCTAATAATGCGCCTTGTAGATCATTTCGACTGAAGCCCGCGGTTATATCTTCGGGCAAAGTTACCCAATAAGCAGTGGTATGCATCTCCTCTTCAGGGAGGTTGATCTTTCCCCAACCCACGTTTTCCATAGTGAAGAACTTTATCTTCTTGAACACAGTAGCTAGATAGCTCAACATAACCTCGCCCCAGGCTCTCTCTGAGGCTAGTTGCTTGTCACTTTGAATGATATCTAATACCTTTAGATCGACTGCCAGCTCAGCATCAGTGTAGTAATCGACATCCACCTTCTTAACGTAGGCTTTCTTCTCCTCATAGTCGAGCTCCTCTACGTGATATTGCTCTCCCCCGTGAATATAGATCGCATCCTCGTGGATCATCATCGGAGCACTGACACGATCTATCTCTCCGATAACTTTTGGTTCTTCGGTGATGTCGATTATGACGAAGTTATCGGTGGAGGCACTCCGTAGGCCGATTTCCTCCGCGGGAAATGTTTGACCAGTCCAATGCCATTTATCCGCAACGCGATAGAGGATCTTCTCTTCCTCTAGGAATTGTAGAATCTCCTCGGTTGTTTCAACTCCGAACTTCTCTCCCGCTTCAAAAGGAAGCTCAAAGGCGGCACATTTGATATGGCTGATGAGGATGAAGAGGTTATCTGGATTGATAAGGCCATTCTCGGGAGAACTGCCGAAGAAATAATCAGGATGATTGATGATATATTGATCTAGCGGTGAACTGGAGGCGATCAACACTACCGCGGATACTCCTGCTCTCCTCCCCGCTCTTCCCGCCTGTTGCCAGGTGCTGGAGATAGTTCCCGGATAGCCAGTCAGTAAGCATATCTCCAGTTGACCAATATCGATCCCTAATTCTAAAGCGTTGGTGCTCACCACTCCTAGGATATCTCCCTCGCGCAATCCCTTCTCTATCATCCTTCTCTCACGGGGGAGATATCCACCGCGATAACCTTGAATACATCCTTCGGGTTTATGGTAATTACGGGCTATATCCTTTAGGTAAGTAACAAGAACTTCTACCGTGAGACGGCTACGAGCGAATACTATCGTCTGGAGATCGTTGTATAGAAAACGAGATGACCACTTTCTGGTCTCCAACACCGCGCTCTTGCGGATTCCAAGCTCTCTATTGATCACCGAAGGGTTGTAGAAGATAAAGTGCTTCTCTCCTCGTGGGGCTCCGTTATCGTCTATAAGTTCGATCTCCTCCTCGATCATCTTGGAGGCTAACTCCTCGGGATTAGCTATAGTCGCCGAACAACATATAAACTGGGGGGATGATCCATAGAAGCGACAGATCCTCTTTAGGCGGCGCATAACGTTTGCCAGATGGCTTCCGAATACACCTCGATAATAGTGAATCTCATCCAGCACTATATACTTTAGATTCTCGAAGAGTTTGACCCACTTAGTATGATGAGGGAGGATCCCTATATGTAGCATATCGGGGTTGGTGATCACGATATGTCCCGCGGAACGGATCGCCTTTCGCGCGTTCGGAGGAGTATCGCCATCATAGGTATAGGTCTTTATATCGATCCCTAGAGCATTCACCCACTCGTATAGCTCCGCCAATTGATCTTGAGCTAAGGCTTTAGTGGGGAAGATATAGATCGCGCGGGTTGCCTCGTTCTCTAAGATGGAATTTAAAACTGGCAGATTGTAACAGAGCGTCTTTCCCGAGGCGGTGGGAGTTACTACCACCACGTTCTTTCCTCTATGGATAGTCTCTATAGCTGAGGTTTGATGAGTGTAAAGTTGGTATATTCCCCTTTCGTGCAGGATCTTAATTAGCCTCTCATCCAACCATTGGGGAGTCTCCCCATAGCGAGCAGGTTGAGAGGAAAGATGCCTCCACTCAGTTACATTTGAGTTAAGTTCATCATCATTCCGAAGTTGTTCTATTATTTGAGCCAGGTTCATTTTGACTCCTCGATCTACGCTCTCGGCAGAGGTGAAACCATACTGCTAATTGTCCCGCAAGACTAGACAAGCCTATAAGCACGCTTTGAATGATCCAAAGTCTCCCTGTAGCTGCCAAGCTCCACAGAAGAAAAGCTCCACCTACAGAAGCGCTGCTCAAGATACTCATCGTCAGAGCCATCAGAAAAGCTACTGTCCACTTCTTTCCCACAGGAGGAATACTCTCCATTGTCCACCGAAAAGCTCTTTTCAATTGAACTTCGTCGCACATCTGAATATAGTAATCTTTAATCTGGCACATCGCGCGCACGCTATCTGTCCAAGCTAAGCGTAGTTTTGCCAGTTTCAATAAAAACATAAATCCCAGAATTGCGATTCCAACGAACAGCAGACCAAAAACCACCAGATGTGTGCTATTGTTTAAATCCAATAATACCACGCCTGCGATCAGTGTTC
>CAZSTA010000217.1:0-5968 GCA_964609495.1 uncultured bacterium
AAAGTTACCTTTCCTCGGTGCTAAAGATCTTCTTAAATTCCTGAACTCTCTTTTCTAATTCCATTTGGATCTCCTCGGTGAACTCATCGCTGCGGATCTTTCTCAGAATATCAAAAGCTTCCTCTCTCAAATACCGGAGAAGCTCATTTTCAAAACGCTTGACCTGATCCAGGGGCAGATCATCAAGATATCCCTGATTGGCGATAGAGATTATAGCTACCTGTTCTTCAACAGACATCGGGGAATACTGAGGTTGCTTCAGAATCTCCATAATATGTTCACCACGAATAAGCTGACGACGAGCGGCTTCATTCAGCTCTGTTCCCAATTTAGAGAAGGAAGCTAGCTCTTGATATTGAGCGACATCCAACCTCAAATGTCCAGAGGCAGATTTCATAGCTTTAGTCTGAGCTCCACTCACTCTGGAGACCGATAGACCAATATCTATCGCTGGTCTAAAACCTTCGTTGAAGAGATCAAGATCCAAATATATTTGACCATCGGTGATCGATATTATATTGGTGGGGATATAGGCGGAGATATTTCCTGCCTTAGTCTCCACAATCGGCAAAGCGGTCATCGAGCCTCCTCCTAACTCGCTATTCAGTTTACCAGCTCGCTCCAATAAACGAGAATGGAGATAGAAGATATCGGCAGGGTAAGCCTCTCTACCAGGAGGACGTCTTAGAAGAAGAGAGATCTCTCGATAGGCATCAGCATGCTTTGTGAGATCGTCATAGACGATTAGGACATCCCGACCATTGAACATAAACTCCTCAGCCATAGCACATCCGGCGTAAGGAGCTAGATATAGCATAGCAGGTGGGTCATCAGCATCGGCCATAATAACTATAGTATGTTCCATAGCTTTGTACTCCTCTAGTACCGATATAAGGCGAGCCATAGCGGCCTTCCTCTGCCCTATGCCCACATAGATACAAATCATTCCAGTATCGCGTTGATTTATTATGGCATCTATCGCAATAGCGGTTTTCCCTATATCCCTATCTCCGATAATCAATTCTCTCTGACCTCTTCCCAGAGAGAGTATCGCATCTATGATCTTGATCCCGGTCTGCATCGGTTCATTAACTATATCCCGATCTATCACACTTGGGGCCTCACCTTCGATGAAACGATGACGCTCGGTCCTAATCGGTCCCTTCTCATCCAGAGGCTCTCCCAAAGGATTAACTACCCTTCCTAGGAGAGCCTCTCCCACCGGAACCTCGACCATCCTCCCGGTTCGTCGAACGCGATCACCCGCTTCCACACTGACTTCTGAGCCGACTAGGAGACATCCCACCTCATTCCTCTCCAGGTTCAGAGTGAGTCCATATACCTTATCGGGAAACTCTAAAAGCTCATCGAGCATAGCTTGGGGCAAGCCCGATACCAGGACAACCTCATTACCCACATAGGTTACAATACCTAGATCATCTATCTCTAAGTGGTATTTATAATTCTCCGCCCTGGATTTTAGCTCAGTTATCGTCTCTCTTGCCGCTACCTCCATATCATTCGTCATCAACTCACTGATGGGCTCTGCTTCCTCGCTCTTCGCTTCTCCATTTACCGCTCTCTTCGTATCGTCCATACCTGTCAACTCCCTAAACCGTCTCCTTACTCAGCTCGTCCCGAATCATTCCGAGTTGAGCTTGAATACTTCCATCGATCACTTTATCACCTAGCTCTATCTTTATCCCTCCGATGAGAGAAGAATCCTCGGCGAATCTAAGCTCGATATCCCTTCTAGTTATGCTCAATAGCCCATCCCTTATCTTCCACTTATCCTCGGCAGGCAGAGGAATAACAGAATAAACAGTTGCGCTGGTATCTCCTCTTCCCATTCCCTCTCTCAACTGATCCTCATTTAACTCGCTCAGATGGGAGGCGAATTCCTCCACGAAACGGCGATGCATCTTCTCATCTATAAATCTCTTGATTATCTCTCCAGCCAAAGATATAGCGGTATTAGTTATCTCCTCCTGAAGCGAGGCTTTAGCTCTCTCCCTTTCTAATTCAAGCTCCTCTCTTAACCTTTCTCTCTCCTGACGAGCCTCTGCTCTAGCCTTCTCCACTATCTCACTATGAGCTTTTCTAGTCTCCTCCTCCATTCTCTCCTTAGCCTGCTGTATCTCCCTTCTAATGTTAAGCAATTCCTGTTCATGCTTTTCTTTGAATGCTTGAGCCTCTTGTTCAACTTTCTTAGCTTTATCTAGCTGCTCCTCTATCTTCTTACTCCTCCCCTGAAGGAATCTAAGCACCGGTCGAAATAAAAAACGGGCTAGGATGGCTGTTAAGATAAGGAAGTTGATTATTTGAAAGATCAGTGTAGCTATATTTGGTGAGATCATTCAAAATCCTCCATAAAAGGTAACTTTTTGCTTCCAATAAAACTCAAGGTTAAAAAAGTTATCTTTTTAGTGAGAGCGAAATTGGCGCTTTCGCTCTCCCAAATTCCAATCTTTTATTGAATATATCTAATTAAGGGATTAGCAAAGAGCAGAATAAGGGAGATAGCCAAGACATAGATAGCTAAGGACTCGATCATAGCTAATCCTACGAAGAGGGTTCGGCTGATATCTCCCGAAGATTCTGGTTGTTTTGCTATGCTCTCTAAAGCCGCCGCGGTAGCTTTACCCTGAGCCAAGGCTGGCATTATCACTCCTAAAGCGATACCAAATCCTGAGGTGATAACGGAAATGATGAGAAATAAGATTTTTGGGTCCAATTAACGAAGCACTCCTTTCATTTCTTTATTCTAAATGAGGGAAGAATCTACCCCTTCTATATTCAATAGCGATCAGACATGGCCAGCTGTAACCGCCCCCGCCAGGTATATTATCGTCAGTATCGAGAAGATAAAGGCTTGGAGAATACCCGTGAATATTGAGAAGGCCATCATCGGAACGGGAATGATGATAGGGGCTAATATAGCGAAGATCGCGATGATTATCTCCTCTCCCATTATATTCCCAAAAAGACGTATAGTTAAAGATAAGGTCCTACTTATCTCACTAATTATATGAATCGGCAGAAGAATAGGGGTAGGACTCACATAGTGTTTAAGATATTTCAACCCTTGCTTAGTTAAACCATAATAGTGCACCGCAAAGAATACGATCAGAGCTAAGGCTAGGGGAGTATTAATATCCCTAGTAGGTGGAGATAAGTAGGGAACAATAGAGAGTAGATTGGCTATTCCGATAAAGATAGCTAGGGTTCCTACTAGGGGTAGGAAGGTCTCTGCCCCAACTCCGATCATACTCTTAATTAAATTATAGATGCTCTCAACTCCGAGTTCAACTATATTTTGCCAAGTGCTTGGTCTCTCCTTCAAATTTCTTGAGATAAAATAGGCTAATACGGCGAGTACCGCCATCAACAGCCAGGTGGTAGTTACAGTATCTGTAACTGGTACTTTAAATATATGAAACATAACCCTAGGAGCTATCTCTTCTTCTACTTCCATAGTCCTTCCGCTTCCTTTCTTATATAGCTTAGTCTATAATCATTTTTTCTCCTTCCCCTTTAGTAGCTCCTCCAAAAGCTTCGCCTCTAACTCTTCGAGATCATCGGGCTTCTTTTCTATCCCCTCTATCTCCTCTCCCTTCTCCTTATTCTCCCCCATGCCAGTGTCTATATAAGTTCGATAAAGGTTATAGACTCCTATAAAAATCCCTACAACCATGAGAGAGAGCGTCCATATATATTTATACTCTTGATAACCTGCTTTATCATCTAGATATCTACCTAAAAGCACGCCAGCAATGATAGGAAGAGCTACCATCCACCCAAGGGAACTAGCTAACCCTAATATCCGCCAGAGTTTATTATCTTCTTCATCCTCCCTTTTCACTTCATCATCCTCCCAGATGCCTCTCCACCTTCTGACGCCGTCTAACCGTCAGTCTCTCCATTGCTCTCACCAGATTGGCATGCATCTCAGTGAATTGTAGTTCGGCTTTATGGGCCGCTTCCTTCTGTTTCTGTTTGAGAGAAGCCATCTTCTTCCCAAACTTTCTTATATCATCCCCTTCTTCCGCGGCCTCGGTTAATATTATAACTTTATTCCTTTTAACCTCCATTATCCCCTCAGCAACCACCATATATTTTCTCACTCCACCCTGCCTATAGATCAACACTCCTAGCTCCAACATAGCCACAAGTGGAGCGCGACGAGGTAGAATCCCCCTCGCTCCATCCGTTGTTCTAACGATAATACTTCCCACCTCTTCATCGAATATAACTTTTTCTGGAGTTATGATCTTAAGATTTATAACATCAGCCATAATAAAATATAGAGGGGAGATTCTCCCTAACCGCCCTCTTTTCCTATCCTCTCTGCCTTTTCTAGGACCTCATCTATAGTGCCTACCATATAGAAAGCTTGCTCAGGTAGATCGTCATGCTTTCCGCTGATTATCTCATCGAAGCCGCGAAGCGTTTCCTCAAGGGGAACAAATCTGCCCTCAATATTGGTAAATTGTTCGGTGGAGAAGAAAGGCTGGGTGAGAAATCTCTGGATTCTTCTTGCTCTATTCACTATCTTCTTATCCTCATCGGATAACTCCTCTATCCCCAAGATGGAGATTATATCCTGCAACTCCTTATAACGAGCTAAGATCTCCTTAGTCCTACTGGCTACTCTATAATGCTCCTCTCCTACGATATCCGATGTTAACATATTGGAATTAGATTCCAGGGGATCAACCGCGGGATAGAGGCCCTGACTAGCTAAACGGCGAGAGAGAGAGGTTGTAGCGTCTAAATGCCCATATACCGTAGTAGGGGCAGGATCAGTGAAATCATCTGCGGGGACAAAAACCGCCTGTATCGAGGTGATCGAGCCTCTCAAGGTGGAGGTGATCCTCTCCTGAACATCTCCCATCTCAGTAGATAGAGTCGGTTGATATCCGACTGCAGAGGGAAGTCTTCCTAAAAGCGAGGAGACCTCTGCGCCAGCCTGCACAAAGCGGAATATATTATCGATGAAGAGGATAACATCTTTTCCCTCTCGATCTCGGAAATATTCCGCCATAGTAAGCGCAGTTAAGGGAACTCGGAAACGGGCTCCCGGCGGCTCATTCATCTGACCGAATATCAAGATAGATTTCTCTAAAATTCCTGTCTCCTTCATCTGAAGCCACAACTCATTTCCTTCCCTGGTTCGCTCTCCGACCCCAGCAAAGACGGCGATCCCGTGATGCTCAGTTACGGTATGCCTTATCATCTCCATAATCAGAACCGTTTTACCTACTCCGGCTCCCCCAAATAATCCGACTTTTCCTCCCTTAACATAAGGGGTGAGCAGATCGACGACCTTCATCCCCGTTCGGAATATCTCAGTTGAGGTTCTCTGAGCCCTAAGAGGTGGTGACGTGTGATGAATAGGCATAGTAAGGCTATCTTTTAAAGGGGGTTTCCCATCTATAGGCTTTCCCAAAATATTAAACATTCTTCCCAAAGTTTCATTTCCCACTGGCACGGAGATCGGAGCTCCCGTATCGACCACTGATAGTCCTCTTCGTAATCCAGCAGTGGAAGACATAACTATACATCGGACCGTTCTTTCATCCAGATGTTCCTGAACTTCAGCTATTATCTCTTCATCTCTTCTAGTTCCATCCTTTGCCAGGATCAGCAACGCGGTCTTTATCCGAGGAAGGCTTATTGGTTCTCCTCGAAAGAAAGGAGGAAACTCGACATCAACTACGGGCCCAGTAACTCTCACCAAGGAACCAGTTCTCATATAATCTCACCACTATTAGATATATCGAAATCAAAAATATAATCAAACTCTAATCCCATCTACATACTATTATAACAAAATTCTTCGCTAAAGTAAAGAATTTTTGAGGTTACGAAGAATGTAAAAGTTTGTGCTGGGGAATATGATTCCCCCCCTCACCCTATCCCTCTCCCACGAGGGGAAAAAGGTAACTTTTTTAACCATGAGTTCTAT
>CAZSTA010000218.1:0-456 GCA_964609495.1 uncultured bacterium
ACCCAACGGTCTTATAGATATAACTTTGATGGACTCTTAAATTATTGCTTGCCTGAAATAGAAGGGAGATCATATTCTTATGTTCAACTCTTTAGTAATGGAATTATAGAGTCTGTTGTAGAAGGGAAATTTCTTTATCCTTATGAAGGAGAGCCAGTCCTTAGAAGTACCTACGAAGAAATGTTAATCGAAGCGCTTAAAAATTATCTTTCTTTTCTTAAGACATTAAATGTTGAGTTACCGATCTTTCTCTTCTTAACTCTACTTGGAGTCAAAGGATACTCAATGTATTATGTTAATCGATCTGGTAAAGGAAACGTGCTTTATAACCAACAAGCAATTGATAGAGATATACTGTTACTGCAAGAAGTTGTCATCGAAAGTTATTATGACGATATACCAAAAAAGATTTTAAAATCCTGCTTCGATTCTATCTGGAATGCATGTGGACGTCCC
>CAZSTA010000218.1:466-5962 GCA_964609495.1 uncultured bacterium
GAATTATAATGAGGATGGAGAGTGGATAGGAAAGTAAATGTTGTGGTTGTAACTTCAGCTAACAAAGGTTAGTGATATATGAATAAGCAGTATAAAGTTATATTTCTAGCAGTATTGATTTATATATTACTTGGAATTATACCAAGTCAGGCTTTCTCCGAAGAAATAAATACTACCGATATCAATCCTCTGATGACAGCCCCTCCGATATCGAGATACGTTCCCGATGAGATATTAGTCAAATTCAAGCCGGGGTATAGTAGCGCTAGTATAGAGAGCTTGAATCGAAGGCTGGGGACTGAATTGATCGAGAGATTAAAGAGGACTGGAATCTGTAAATTGCGAATAACTGGTGGAGAGTCCCCCGAGGAGATGATAGAGCGATATCGCTCAATTCCCGAGGCGGAATATGTCGGAGTAAATCGTTATTATTATGCCTTGGAGACGATCCCCAACGATCCTTTTTACTTCCCCTATCAATGGCATTTCCCTCAAATCAAACTCCCCTATGCCTGGGATATGGCGACTGGTAGCGAGGAGATCAAAGTTGCGGTGATAGACACTGGGATCGACCTCACTCATCCTGATCTTGAGGATAATATACTCAAGGACGAGAGTGGAGCGGTGGTTGGATGGGATTATGTTAATAATGATGACGATCCTAGTGATGACTTGGGGCATGGCACTCATATCGCCGGCCTAATCGCCGCAGTAACTAACAATGACCTGGGCGTGGCCGGTGTTACTTGGAGATGCAAGCTCATTCCCTATAAGGTATTGGATGATAAGGGAGTGGGTGAAGGAGCTCACGTGGCGGAGGCGATCGCCGAGGCGGTGAGTGAGGAAGCTCGGATCATAAATTTGAGCTTGGGCGATGTCGAGCCTGACGAGGTGATCAAGCAGGAGTTGGAAAAGGCTTATAGTAAAGGAGTTTTAATAGTCGCGGCGGCTGGAAATTCGGGCCTCGATCAGGTTCATTATCCCGCAGCCTATCCTTCCGCTATCGCGGTGGGAGCGACCGATGCTAGGGGTAAGAGAACTTATTATTCCAGCTACGGGAATAGCTTAGAATTGATGGCGCCAGGAGGGGATGTAAGCAGGGATGATAATGGCGATAAATTTGGAGATGGGATAACTAGTACTACTCCCCTTGAAACTGGTAGTTACTACAATGCCACTTATCAGGGAACTTCGATGTCTTCCCCTCATGTAGCAGGCGTAGCCGCCCTCTTATTCTCGCTAGACCCCTCTTTGACTAACGAGGAGGTCAGAGCGATCCTGCGAGGGACAACTGATAATATCGGGGATCCTTATGAATGCGGATATGGATTGGTAAACGCATATAAGGCTCTAGCAAGCATATACCCCTCGCCACCTCCCCCACCACCTCCTGATCCAAAACCAAAAAGTAAGAAGGGATGCGGATTAGGTTGGGAGATACTTTTCGCTTATGCTGGGATGTCTGCTTTAGGGGTTAAAAATTTATTTAGGAGTCTAACTAGAAGTAGGGAAAATCTCTAGCGGACAGATAAGATTGGTAATTGGAACACAAGGATGTTTTTGTGACTATTGTAGGAGGAAGTTCGATTCCTGTGAGGTTACTCTGAGACAACTCGACAGACTTGAAGTCCGAATATCATAATTATGTAAACTTAGCGGATTAAAACGATATATCGAGATCAAAGTTACGAAGTTCCTTCTGGAGCAAGTTATCCTTGACAGAGGTGATAATAGTGGATAGCGTGGAAGCTCTTATAAAAAAAGCTCTTAGTGGTGATAGTTTGCCGATTCGCAGAGAAGCGGTGGAGGATTTGGGAGATTCGAACGATCCTCGGGCGGTTGAACCACTCATCGAGATACTCCAAAGGGATGATGAAACGAGTATATCTGCAATAGCATCTTTAGGTTCGTTGGGTGATAAGAGAGCGGTAGAGCCACTTATCGAGGCGCTTGAAAGCGGAGATCCTGTTATGCGGAGAATGGCTGCTGATGCTTTGAGCAAGATAGGTGATGAGAGAGCGATAGAGCCTCTCATTGAGGCTGTAGAAGATAGAAGCAGAGATGTGCGCCGCACAGCCGCAGAAGCGTTAGGAGTGCTAAGAGATGCTAGAGCTATTGAACCTCTCATTAAGCTTCTAAATGACGATGATTGGTATACGCGGAGGATGGCTGTCGAGGCTTTGAGCAAAATAGGGGATATTTGTGTTAAGCCTCTTATTCAAACGCTCAAAGAAGGGAATGGTGAGATGCGCCTTCTATCGGCTGAGATTCTGGGGAATATAGGAGATCCTCGAGCGGTAGAGCCACTTATTGAATCTCTTAAAGATGAGGAATTGAAGAGTATGGCTTTGCAAGCTTTAGGTAAAATACGAGATCCTAGGGCGCTTGGCCCTCTGTTAGAGGCGCTGGGTGATAAGAGTAGCGAAACACGTAGGATCGCGGTAGAAGCGTTAGGAGACCTGGGCGATAATAAAGCTCTGATGACCTTACTCGCCGCTCTTGATAGAGATGAGGATAGGAATGTGCGTAGATCGATAATAGAGGCTTTAGGTAAATTAGGTGATACCAGGGCTTACGATTCTCTTATCAATGTCCTCGATGATGAGAATAGAGATGTGGCTAGAACCGCCGTAGTGGCTTTGGCAAAATTAGGTGATAGAAGAGCCGTTCCTCCTCTTATCACCTCTTTAAAGAGAGGTAATCCGCTTCGCTGGCAGGCGATCTTGGCTTTGGGTGAGCTAGGCGATAAGTCTGCTATTGAGCCTCTAACCCAGGCTCTTAAAGATGAGAATAGTGATATTCGCAAGGGAGCCGCCGAGGCCTTGAGTAAGCTTGCTAATACGAGAGTGATAGATCCTCTCCTTGAGGCTCTTAGAGATGAGAACAGCGATATTCGCCGGGGAGCGGTGGAAACCTTAGGAGAGTTAGGGAATGAGGGAGCAGTAGCCCCCGTAATCGAGCTTTTGAAGGATAGAGATAGTCGAGTTCGGAGTACCGCCGCTGAGGCTTTAGGAAAGCTAGGTGATACTAGAGCGATTGACCCTCTCATCAATGCTTTAAGGGATGAGGATGAGGAAGTTCGTCAGAAGATTAAAGAGGCTTTAGATAGGTTAGGAGAACCTGTAGTTGAAACTCTCATTCAAGCATATAAGAAGGAGAAGGATAGGGAAGTGCGTAGAATAATGGGCGATATTCTGGGGGATAATAGACCTCGGAGTTTTTGGGAGAAGTTGATCGGAGTTTAAATCTCTATAGGGGGAGGAATTCTCCCCTAATAAGGTAACTTTTTTGCAGTCAATAGAACTCATGGTTAAAAAAGTTACCTTTTCTATATTAAATTAAGTTTGCAAATTATTAATCGTGAACTAGGAAAGGAGTCTTGTGATTTATGATAGTTACTCAAGAGTGGAGTAAAATAGACTTGAATAAAGTCCCTAAGATAGTGGTTACTCCTCCTGGACCTAAATCTCAGGAGATGCATTCCCGAGCGAGTCAGTATATGAAGGGCTATTCCTCCCAGGTCAGGTTGTTTCCAGTAGCCTTTGCCTCTGGAAAAGGTGTAACCTTAACCGATGTGGATAGGAATGTCTATATAGATTTCTCCTCGGGTATATATGTGGCGAGCTTAGGGCATTGTCATCCTAAGATAACGGAGGCTGTTCAGAAATATGCCGGGACTTTGATGAATTGTCATGATTTTACCACTCCGATAAAGATGCGACTACTGGAGAAGTTAGCGGAGATCTCGATGGGAGACCTTAATGGAATTCAGTTATACGATAGCGGAACGACCGCGGTTGAGGCTGGATTGAGAGTTATGCGAGCCGCGACCGGTCAATTTGAGTTCATCTCCTTTCATCGCGATTTCCACGGTAAGACGATGGGGGCGGTAAGCTGTGCTAGAATGGATGCGAGTCAGGGGTTGCGCGCTCCCGGTTTCTTCTTAGTGCCTCGTTCTTACTGTTACCGCTGCGATTTCAAGTTGACCTATCCTGAGTGCGATCTTCATTGTGTCGATTATATTCGCACGGTCATAAAGGAGGAGACCTCGGGAAGAGTTGCGGGGATTGTCATCGAGCCGATTCAGGGTTGGGCTGGAACCGTTGTTCCTCCCGAGGGCTATATGCAGAAGCTGAGAGAACTATGTGATGAATATGGCATCCTCCTTATGGCCGATGAGGTGTTGGCTGGAATGGCTCGAACTGGGAAGATGTTCTGTATGGAGCATTGGAATGTTATCCCCGATGTGATGACTTTGGGGAAGGGGTTGGGAAATGGATTCCCGGTCACCGCGATGTTGGTGAGTGACAAATATAAGGACAGTGTGGAGAAGATAAGTGCCTCTACTAGCTATGGTGGAAACCCGATGGCTTGCGCTGCCGCCTTAGCTTGCATCGAAGTTATAGAGGAGGAGAATATCTGCGAACGATCTGCTAAGCTGGGCGAATTCTGTATGAAGCGGATGAGGAAGATGGAAGAAGAGCATCCGATCGTCGGCGAGGTCAGAGGCAAGGGATGTCTGTTAGGTATGGAGTTAGTTAAGGATAAGACAACGAAAGAGCCTTATGAGGAAGCAGGAATCGCGGTATATCAAAAGGCTTTTCAGAGGGGTGTAGCTTGGATCCCCGCTCATCATATCTTGCGAATGTCCCCACCCCTTATTATGGAGGAAGAGGTGGCCGCAAAGGCGCTCGATATTATTGATGAGTCGATCGGGGAGGTAGAGAGGGAGTTTGGGTATAGATAGAGATCGAGGAAGGAGGATATTAGATAGCCAAAACCTATGGTCTTTAACTTGCGATAATCACCGTTACCACAAGTAAAACAAGAGAAGAGGTGATATAAATGCCAGAAAGCGAGCTTTCCAAAGACAAAACTCTAATTTGATATTTGATTTACCTTCTTCTTCTGTTATAATAATAGCAGATACCAGGTAGCTGTTTAGGTGATCTTGGGAAGTTTTATTCTAATAGGAGGTTATATGATGATTAAAACCAGATTTCTATTTTTGTTGACTTTTGTATTCTGCTTTATATTCATCTCCCCAATATGTTGGTGTTTGGAAGATAGTGATGATTGGGGTTGGGAAGTTATCGATGATTGGAATGAGAAATTTTTTGGTAATTGGAGTCGGGAGTATGTTGGTTATTTAATAGAGGAGGGATTAGAGTCCTACGATAGTGGGTATTTGAGGTTAGCTTTGATGTATTGGGAGAGAGCTTTGATGATAAGTCGAGAGATAAAATATAGAATAGGAGAAGGTGATGCTCTTAATAGTATAGGGGTAGTATATAAGGATTTAGGAGAATACGAGAAGGCTTTAGGGTATTACCAGCAAGCATTAGCAATAAGTCGAGAGATAAAATATAGGATAGGAGAAGGTGATGCTCTTAACAGTATAGGATTGGTATATTGGGAATTAGGTAAATATGAGAATGCCTTAGTATATGATAAGCAAGTGTTAGCTGTAAAGAGAGATATGAGAGATAAATTAGG
>CAZSTA010000219.1:0-5890 GCA_964609495.1 uncultured bacterium
TACTTACCTCGCGTCTGTCAAATCTAGGTGGTTTTAAAATATAATTTCCCCCTCACCCTATCCCACCGGGGGAGAGGGAATATAATTAAGCCCTTCTCTTGATGATGTTAGTTTCCTCCTCCCTTGATGGGAACAGAATCTTCTAACTTCTTACTCCTCACAAAATCCCAATTTCTCAGCAGGTAATATATACCATAAGCCGCGAATATTATTATATAAGGTTGAATAGGAGCTCTATGCCTCGTGGAAACATAGATAACAATATGAAATATCACATAATAAGCGATTAAAAGATAGAGCAGTAACTTCTCCTGCCAATTGTGTCTCCACTCCTTCAAGGATAAGATCAAGCCATAGATAGCGAATGCATAGAAGTAAAGCCGCATAGCATAGGAATACTTGCTCCCGGTATATAGAAAGATATGATCAAAGTTGACAACATCATACCCCATCCAGAAGTTGACGAACCTCTTCCAGTAAGCTCTTCCAAAGCTATATGCATTATGAAAGATATAACTGATAAAAGCCTTTATCACCCGAATATCACTAGCCCGAAGTTCCTCTATATTCTGGGGATCTCCCTCACTAGGCCTATAATATTTGCCTACTTCTTCAGGGTCATAAAGTCGCCAGAAGAAATCCTCCGATTCATAAAAACTGGTGAAGAGAGTGAAACGATTTAGATATATATAATTCCTTATAGTTAAAGGCAACATAGCTAGAAATATCATTAATAACAGCACTAAGGAATATTTTATACCTGGTAACACCTTCTTTCTACTGGCGGATGATATCAACACCCAGAGAATTATAACTGGTATGAAGTAGAAAATTACCGGTCTTGTAATAATGGCTAACCCTAAAGCCAAACCCACCAGAATATAATTTAGGAATTTGCGTTTCTCCATTGGTCTTATCAGAAGAACAAGAGCCAGGGATAATAGAGGTATATAGATACCTTCCGAGGCTACATAGATCGCATAGTTGGTCAGCATCCCAGAGAGGGCTGTCATCAGAGCGGCGATCCTCCCTACTGTCTCCCCAAAGATCTTTGAACCGATATAATATACCCCAAGGCAGACTAACCCTCCCCAGAAAGCTTGTATTAGCTCCACTACAAGGAAGTTTGGTCCAAATATCTTAAAGACTAGGGAGAGATAATAGTAATATCCGGGAGCTGGCCAGGGTATCACCTCCTTCTTCGCCAGGGTATTATATACCCTTCTAGCTCCCTCATCCACTGGTCTAAGTTCATCTATATTACGGTCGGCTTTTCTCATAGCTATTCCCACATAGGTTTGGCAATCCGTTCCTCCATATCCTAAGGGAGTAGAACTGGATTTAAAAGCGAAAAATCCCCTTAATAAAAGGCTGATCAGGAGAACTACGAGAAGGAAGTTTCTCCTTATTCGGAGAAAGGAATATATCTTTCGATATAAGGATCGAGCATATCCGAATATAGCTTCACCGATCGAACCTCCTCTAAGCCGATCATAAAATATCGCAGAGGAGAGAAGGAAGATGAATAACATCCAAACTGGAAATATCAAACGTTGCTTGAACAGATATAGGATGAGGATTAATATCCAGAGAACAGGAATAGGATAGTAAAAAGCTGAATTTAAGCGAAGAGGATTCAGAATAAGAGATGAATCGTCTCTCCTCAGCCCGATCCAGGTGGAGACAGCAACCCAACTTGCCCCTAGACTTAGCAAAGCCAGGCTTACGAAGTAGAAGAGGAAAAAGTATAATCTGTAGATGGATTGCGTCTCATAGCTTTCAAATCTCTCGATCAGTTCAAGCTCCAAGAGAAATAGATATATATTAACGATCAATCCTACGATTAAACCTGTTGCTAACTGCCTTAGAAACCCCTTGCGATTCAGATGAGAGATAAAATAGGTATAGACTAAAACTCCTACCCAATAGAGAAAAAGATAAAGGAAGAATCTCTTGACTATATCTTGAGAGATAGCGGTAAAACCTAGTCTCCAATGTTCTCGTGGACGAGGAAAAAACATCGCTGAGGTAACATAACGAGAGTATAGGATGAATAGAATTGATATTATCAGGGATATAATGATAGGGTTCAAACTTCCTCGCTCGATGCTTCTCTGCATTATCGCTCCTCCTTAGGTTATGTCTTTCGCTAACAGATTCTCAACATCTAATACATCTCTGATCCCACATCCCACACATTGCTCAAATCGGCAATCAGGGGTCATAATACCCTCTTTGGCTCTCCTTCTCTCCATCAATAAATATCTCTTATCGACTCCGGTAGAGATCATATCCCAAGGCAATACCTCATCCTCTCCTCGCTCTCGGCGGGTGTAGAAGTTGGGATCAATGCCAGTATCCCTAAAAGCTCTCTCCCATAGATCGGGATCGAAATGCTCCCTCCAACTATCGAATCTAGCTCCTAACTGCCAAGCTCGATACAGAACTTTCCCCACTCTCCTATCCCCTCTAGCGAATACCCCTTCTAAAATACTGGTATCACTATCAGTCAGGTTAAGCTTGACATTTCTCTCCCTTATATGAGATCTCAAATATTTATGCTTTTCCTCTATCATCCCCTTGCTTATCTGAGCCTCCCACTGAAAGGGAGTATGAGCTTTAGGAACGAAGGAGGAGACGGTAACATTGACTCGAGCCGCTCCTTTATGTATTCTCTTTCCCATACGGGCGGCCTCTCGAACTAGATCGCTTATTCCCTGAAGATCCTCTTCCTCCTCGGTGGGGAGACCAATCATAAAGTAGAGCTTAATCGTTCTCCATCCCAGAGAGAAAGTCCCTTCGATGGTCTCCAATAGATTCTCATCGGATATGTTCTTATTTATAACCCGACGCAATCGCGAAGTAGCCGCTTCGGGAGCGAAGGTGAGTCCTGTTTTCCTAACCTGTTGAACCTCTCGCGCTAATTTCAGAGAGAAGCTGTCCACCCTCAAAGATGGCAGGGAGATAGATACTCTCCTATCAGCATATTTATTCATCAAGGCTGAGATTAGATCAGCGATGCGAGTGTAGTCGCTGGTGCTTAGGGACATCAAGGATATCTCCTCATAACCGGTATTAGCGAGGAGTTCATCAGCTATATTCAAGAGATTAGCGAGCGATCTTTCTCGAACTGGACGATATATCATTCCTGCTTGGCAGAAGCGACATCCTCTAGTGCATCCTCGCATAACCTCCAATACCGCTCTATCGTGCACCGCTTGAACGAAGGGAATTACTGGCTTGGCGGGATGGAAAGCGGAATTTAGATCCGCGACTACTCGCTTAATGACCTTGGAGGGAATGTTATCATCGAGAGGAGTTATACTTCTGATCGGTCCCCGCGGCTCATAATCCACCTTATATAGAGAGGGGATATAGATTCCCCCTAAGTTCGCTGATTCTCTCAGGAACTCCCTTTTACCCTTTCCTCGCTGGCGACATTCCCTATATAGATCGATCAATTCTAAGATTATGTCTTCTCCATCGCCAACGACGAATAGATCGATAAAATCCGCTAGAGGCTCGGGATTGAAGGCGCAGGGACCACCAGCTATGATCAAGGGATCCTCCTCTCCTCTATCCTCGGAGAGAAGAGGTATCCCTGCCAGATCAAGTATATTGAGGACGTTGGTATAAGTCAATTCATACTGAAGGGAGAAGCCTACGATATCGAAAGAGCTTAGGGGAGAATTAGACTCTGAGCTGAGAAGCGAAATTTTATATTCCCTGAGCTTCTCCTCCATATCGACCCAAGGAGAATAGACCCGCTCAGCTATAACATCATCCCGCTCGTTCAAGATCCCATAGATTATCTGAAGACCAAGGTGGGACATCCCCACCTCATAAGTATCGGGAAAGGCTAAGGCGATCTTAACCATTCCCGCTCTATATTCCTTATGGACTGAGTTCCACTCATCTCCTATATATCTGGCTGGTTTTTGAACATAGGGTAGTATCCTCTGATTATAAATTTCTCGAAAGTGATCTGACACTAGCTGGTAGCCCCCGATACTATTATGCTCTACTGATTCTGAACAGTCTCGATCAAGGCTAAAAGGTTCTCCAGAGGAACATCCTTGGGAACAGCATGGGCAGGAGATAGAATGTAACCTCCTTCTTTTCCGATCTCCTTCATCATCTTACGGGCAGTCCTCTTCACATCATCGACAGTTCCGTAGGGCAGGGTCTTTTGAATACTTATCCCTCCGTAGAAAGTGAGCCTATCACCATATCTTCTCTTCATCTCGAAGACATCCATCACCTCTGGCTGGAAGGGATTGAAGATATCTACCCCAATCTCTATTAGATCGGGGAATATCTCCTCGACATCTCCACAGGAGTGAATTAATACAACCTTCCCAGCCTCCTTGACCTTGGCATAGGTCTTTGCCAAGCGAGGTTTGAAGTATTTTTTCCAGAGGATCGGACCCATCAGCATACCTCGCTGTTGTCCCCAATCATCCCCGAAATACATAGCATCTATATCGTATTTGACCGCTTGTTCTACGATCCCCAAGTTGTATTCCACGATCCTATCCAGAAAATCATCAACGAAGGAGGGATGCTCGATCATATCCACGAATAAGTTCTCCATTCCCCTTAGCGTCCAAGCTCTCTCGAAGAGGGAGAATCCGATCTCAACCACTCTGAATTTATCCTTATTCTTCTCTATAAATTCTCCGAAGTGATCGAATCTGCCCGAAGAATAGGGATCGGGAAACTCATAATCCTTGAGCGAAGGTTTTGAGAGGAGATAACGATCGACTATTCCGATATCCTTATCTACAGTTCTGTTCCAGACAACTCCGAACTCATCGCGCCAGAAATTGGGTTTGATCTCCTGCCAAGCGTCAGGTGGCTTAGCCACAGTTACTGCTAGATGATTACCTATTATATCATTTAGGTTTTCATCGCCATAATATTCCACCAGCTTTTGGCGAATTGGCACCGTAAAGCTGAGGTGGTAGGGAGTAAACTCCGGTTGGCGATGAGCGACAGCATCAACAACTCTCTCTTTAGCAGTGGCCATATACTTCCCTAGTTACATCGGAGGTAACCAGGTTTATCACCATCCTTTCTTATTATATTTCTGCTGTATCAAACAAATCTCCAGTATTTTCTAATGTTATCCTTCTATATTCTATCTCCTTTCTGGGTTTTGGAACATAAAAATATTCTCTTAGCTCCTCCCAATCTTTATCACGTATTGTAATAACCTCACCCAAATAAAAGCTTACCCAAATATTACCAATTTCGGAATTTGACTTCTCATTTTCTAATTTATGTTTAGCTATACTTACATACTTGGCATCAATATCTATCCCTATATACTTCCTTCCTAATCTCTTAGCTGCAATTGCAGTTGTCCCTGTGCCAACAAATGGGTCCAAAACAATATCGTTTTCATCAGTTACCATCAATATAAGCCTTTCAAGTAAGTGAATAGGCAATTGGCAGGGATGCTCATCTCTCCGTTTACTATGTTTTATCCGGTGAATATCAGTCCAGACATCGGAAACTAAGGGTCCAAATGGGTGAAGGCTCCCTTTCTTACCACCGTAATCCTTCAACAAGATATTACAATCTCTGCATCTCTTATGGGGATAACGGATATCATAAAATTTATTTTCTTTTCTGTTCTTGGCATAATATAGAATTCCATAATGAGTCGGCAGCAGGCTTTTGCCAAGCGGTGTACTTATCGCATCCCAAGCAATCCAATGCATAAAGTCAGCAATCTCATTTAAAAAGGTTGAGTAATAGGTGAGCCATTTAGGTATATTATGCACGAAAATGCTACCTGATGGTTTTGTAACTCTAACCATCTCTGAAATCCACTTTTTGCACCAATTCAAATAGTCTATAAATATCTTGTTATCCTTATACTTCT
>CAZSTA010000220.1:0-5843 GCA_964609495.1 uncultured bacterium
AATCTGGGATCTGAGATCTAATTTACTTTGTATTACACCCTCCCCCTATCCCCCTTCCATCGAGGGAGGGGGGGAACTAAAGAGATCAGCTCTATCTCGATGTCCCCTCTCCCCTCGTGGGAGAGGGCCAGGGTGAGGGGGAATTATAATTCGATCTGAAATCATTTTGATCCCCGATTCTATATGCATCCATCATCTTAATTGGCCTTGACAAAAAATCTGTTGTATGATATTATGTAAAGGCGAGATAAATTCTCGCTTTTTGAAATTATAATCTATTTGGAGGGGAAAGAGATGTTAGCTATAAAAGGTATTTATGATGGCAAAACTATCAGGCCGTTAGAACCTATAAATATAAAGACACCCTACATCGTAGTTATTACCTTTATCGAACCTGCTCAAAAAGAAATTGGAATAGAAGATGGGAAAGAAGCTACTGAGGATTTTCTGAAATTATGTGGCAAGTGGAAAGATGAGAGAAGTGCCGAAGAGATAATCGAGGATATATATTCCTCTCGCCGAAGCTCTTATAGATTAAAGGAAGGATTATGAGATATATTCTTGATACAGATGTTCTCATCTATTTGCTAAAGGGTAATAAGATTCTGCAGGATAAGGTTAGAGAAGTAGGTATCTATTCAATAGGTATATCGGTAATCTCTCTAGCTGAGCTTTATTTCGGAGCTTATAATTCCAGTAAAGTCGATGATAATCTTAAGTTAGTCGAGAGATTCTGTCAAAAATTAAATATATATACTGATGATGAGAGGATGGCTAAAATATTTGGAAAAGTAAAAGCAAATCTGAAATCATCTGGACAGATGATAGAAGATTTTGATATCTTAATAGCTGGCATAGCTATTGTAAATGATTGTACTCTAATAACTAACAATGAAAGACACTTCAGCAGAATACCAGATTTAAAGATAGAGAACTGGCTAAGATAGATATCTTTGATATATATGATTTCTGGCAAATTAGATAAAATATCTCACCGAATATGCCGGTTTATAAACCGTTAAGCAATTTATTATTGTTAACTACTATGAAGTTGAGATAAATATCAACCTCAACTCAGGATAACATCTATCTCCTTCACCTCATTAGGCTTGAACTCGATATCGAAGAAAGCTTTCCCATCCTCCACCTCGATCGTCTTATCCCCCCAAGTTACCTTCCCTTTGGGTATATCGAGCAACCCAAGACGATAGCTTGCCTTAGACTTCAATATATTACGAGCCTTAATCATCAGCTTATTACCACTTTCTCTGGCGTCTAATAGCTCAAGGGAGTCTAAAGCCTCCCCATTCTTCCACTTGAAGCTATAGCAGAAGCTCCCGATCTCATCCAAGATGAAGATGAGCTCTAAGGGCATCACCAGACCAAAGACCGAGTAGAAAGGAGCGCGACGAATCTGGATATCGCCCTTTCTGGTATTATAGATCGTCGCTCGCGAGGGATAACAAGCGGAGGTATTCATAACATCCTCAACTTGCGCTCCAACGAAATCCTCATCCTCAATCTTGACCTCCATATAATTCTCATTCAACCATTTGATTAGCTCAGGAGTGAAGAGCAACTGAGTCCCTTGATGAAGCACTGTCCTTGCTCTTTGGAGATAACGTTTATTCCCCGTCCACTGCCATAGCTTGCACCAATCATAGGCCGCAGGAGAGAAAGCGTATTGAAGTCCATTGAACTCAACACTGATCTGAGTTCCGCCGATCGTCCTATACCTATAATGTCCTAAAGGCATATCCTCGGGGAAACAAACGTTATAGTGCCACTGCCAAGTAGCGAGCCAACCACTAGCTCTGATCGCTGCAGCCAGCCACTTCTTATCCTCGGTTGCCTCATATAGCATATTGAATCCCCTCAAAGCTCCCTGACCAGCCCTCTTATCGAGGCAATGCGTGTCCTGTTCCGATTTCCAATAGGCTTCATTGCGTAAGGCGAAGTTCAATATATCCGTTCCGATCCTCTCCGCGTATCTCAGATAGTTTGGCTCCTTCGTAATATTGTAAAGCTCGATATAAGCCCAGATCAGATATGAGGTAGAGGTAAAGCCATTTTCAGAGGGGCTTCCATAGACAGGAGAGGCGTCGAGTCCTCTAACTCTTCCAGGGATATCACCATCAGGCCATAACTGAATTATCCTCCCACAAACACCCCTAACTTGCTCAAGCCAAGGGGCTACCTCATCACCTAATAGCTCGTAGCCCTTCAAGATCCAATACAGCTCCTCGCCCAGCGGATTCATATCGATATTGCCATGATCTGAGCAATAGGTCCCCCAGCGCCAATTCTCCTCTTGCTCCTCAAAGGTCCAATTAAACTCTTTAAAATAGACAACTGGATAGAACAATCCACACTCCGCCCTTCCATTATCTAAGAAGAAGTCGATTGCACTCTTACCGTATTGATGTGCTTTCTCATCCTCCTCTCTCACATAGCGAAGCAAAGAGTGATAGGAAGCTACCCCTTGATATCCACTCCAAGAGAAGCCAGCATAAGGATGCAACTTATCCCCAGAGCTTTTAGCTACATACCACACGGTATATTTCTTTTCCCCCACCTCTCGTTCTCTCAATAGCCCCTTACCCGGCTCTTGGAGCAGATTTTTCATCTTGGCGGAATATAACTCGGAGAGCGACATCCCTAGTCTGGTGGGATTATCGGGATAGAGGATATCCCAGGCTGTATCTATCACCTGGGCGTAACCATTCTTCACCGTTGGTACATCTTCGGTCTCTGGAGCGATCTTTCCCAGATAGACATATATAAACTTCTCCGCTAGCAAGCCATTATCCACCGTAATCCTCTTGTCCTCATAGACTCCGCGGCTGGAGATTATATCGGTATAAGGAAAGGAGATTATAAGGCGATGGGTTTTATTCCTCTCATCCACTTTTATACAGGCGCTGGTAAGAGGATCTTCCAGAGAATATTGAGGAGCAACCCAGAGCCCAAGCACATAATCTTTATTCTCCAAAGTTAAGCAACTAGGCACTGAGAATCTATCCTCACGTAGCTCGTCTCCTAGTTTATGGGGACTCCGTCCGAATTGATTTCCATTCCAGATGCGTCCGCAATAGGTATAATACTCCAAGTCCTCGAAAAAGAGGGAGGATACGAACTCATTTATGATCTTTACATCTTCCAACTTCTCCCCCTCATATCTCCAAATCTGCCTTAAACATAAAGTATCATCGTTGACTTCATTGATATCCTCGACGAGGATAAACTTTCCCTCCTCTAAATCAGCTTCATATTGAAGCTTCGGACTTCCGTTCCTTTGAAAGGACCGAAGGGTGAAGTTAAAGCGTCTCTTTCCCACTAAAACCGTGGGAAGGTGAGATAAGACGACATCTCCCTTATGAGCTAATTCTAACTCTGGGAAAAATAGACCTTTTATTAATTCCATCGCTTTATCACCTCGTTAATTATAGCTGGCTCTTCCCCTCTTTTAGTAAGGAGAGGGGGGACAGAGTCTAAAGTTCTAATTCTAATCTGCCTAATTTCTTACTTTCCCCCCTCAATTCGCTATCGATATATACCTTTAATCCTTCCTCTTTATCCCAGGTGACCTTCACCCAATGTCCGTTATACCTAACCTTATCTAAGCAGAAATTATCAAGCTCGAAGGGTAAAGGCTCCACCCTGAACTTGTTATTAGTAAGAGGCTGTAAACCAGCTACATATTTGATTATCAGATCCACTACCCAAGAGTGCTGATAATCATTGACACCGCGATAGGTGCAAGCCTTTCCGTTGAAGGGGTTATAATGCTCATAGCAATTCGGACGCTCTATATTCTGATCGTAGAACATCATCTTAATGAACTTGCGGATCAACTCTGCTGCCTTCGACCTCAGAGCTGGATCTAAGGAGAGCGAAGCTCGAGCTAAAGCCTCAGCCACATGGCTATTAGTCATAGGCCATACCCGACCGTTCCAGGGACAATCGTGACGCTTATCCTTCCACTCCGCCCAAGAGCTAAAGTAGGGATCATCAATACTGGTGGAGGGAACTGGCCACTCGGTCCAGAACTCATCTGGGTTAAGCAGATGTTTTCTTATCGCAGATAGATGGACCTCAGAGGCAAGATCGGTCATAAAGGGATAGAAACATACCGCCGCCTTATAGGGAGATTTCTCCCAAGTTTTAGGGGCAACATCACAGAAGATATTTCGCTCTCCATCCCACATCTTCGTTAATATCGCCTCTTTAGTGGTCTTGGCTCGCTCATCCCAAACCTCAGCTTCGTCCTTCTTGCCCAATTGCCGCGCCATCTCGGCTAAACTTCGCTGTAATTCATACATATACACTGTGGCATCTATCCCCTTGAGTTGAATTGGTCCCCACTCATCCGCTTTCTCATCGACAAAGAGATAGCGACTCATATACTCCTGTCCGGTCTCCCCTTGATCCACCACATCATAAAGGGAACTATTCTCTTTATCTCGTTCGGTATCAAAATATTCCATATATAACTTCAGAGGCTCATAAACTTTGCGTAGAAACTCGAGATCGGGGTGAACTTTGTCCAATTCTAAAACCCCATATCCCCAGTTAGCATGATACATATTAGGAGTGTTATAGTGCGCTCCCACTCCCCCAGGGATATAGCCATTATCCAATTGATTCTCGATGAAGTTTAGGATACTCCCCTGCGCCAGGTCAGGATTATGCATCCATCGGGCTTCTAACATATGACATTGAGCGCTGTAGCTGATGTGATTGCGAAACCAATCCTCATTTGGTCCCTCAAAGACGCAGGGATATTCGAGATTGAACTTCTTTACATTTATAGAATTAAGTTTCAATCCATACCAACGATACCAATAATACTTTTGAATATAGGGATCACTGCACCCGAAATGAGGAACGTTGGAGAAGAAGTTATGCCATTTATCGATACTTATCTGGACCGGATCTCCCTGTAAGGTATCATCTAGATTCTTCCTAGCTTCCTCTCTATCGGTTGAGATGCTACAAGAGGAGGTAAACGAGAATGGACTTTTAGCAGGAACTTCGATCTCATAGTGCAATCCCATATACATAAAGTTGGCTCGATGCATATCCAAGCTACTCGTCTTTATCTCATCCTTCAAGCGATCACCTGTTATCTTCTCGTAGAAAGGAGTTAGATGCCAGAATGGATAGTTAGGCGAAACCCCAGCAGGAATCTCGGAAATATTGATGCTATAGGAGGTCAGGGGTAAATCGATTCCAAGCGCATAAAATAAATTAATCGGTGTTGGAGCAGAACTTCGCTTGCTCTCTTGTTCAAAGGTTAAGCGCTCATCTTCGATATTGGGATCGATTATCTTCCCCGTTTCATCCATTCGTTGGCACGTCCAAAGCACCAGCTCTAACTTCTTATCATCCTCTCCTTCATTATCTATCTCTATCACCGAGACAAAGCTATCATTGGCAAGAACAACCTTGCGCTCTCTGAAGCTCAATTCTCCAGCCTTATAATTCGTGGTCAACTCGCTTGGTCTCCACCTCCTGCTCTCGACCTTTAGCGCCAGAGGTTGGAGATCCTCATCGAGGAAAGTCATAGTATAGATCGGTTGCAAGCGATATCCCAAATAGTAGCCGAGATCCCAAAAGCCAGGGTAGTCGAGAAATAGAGGGAAGCCCGCTGACCAGATAGTCGCTCCTCCTCCGCCTAAGAACCACTTATCAGTCCTGCTTAAATAATCTAATATGTCCTGTCCTCCAACTTCGACCGCTTCTATCTGTGACATAATGATAACTTCCTCCTTAAATTATGATATAAATCCCCCTCCCCCTAACCCCCTCCCATCAAGAGAGGGGGGACTAAAGGGCTTTAG
>CAZSTA010000221.1:0-5818 GCA_964609495.1 uncultured bacterium
GATCGTCAATAACGAGCGGATCACAAAATTCCTTGCGCTGAAATATCAAGCGGAGGGTGCTCATCAAGTCAAAGCTAATGTGGATAAGATCCCCGCCTTAAAGGTAGAGCCGATCGTGGATAAGTTGGTGAGCAAAACTGATGTGGTTCGACATAATTCTATAAAACTTGCTGAGCTGGTGATCAAGATAGTATCGAGGCGGATGGGAACTGGGAAACAGAGGATCACCCTGTTCGGTCGCCGATTTCAAGATAATTTAGACAAGTTTAAGGTGATTAAAGGGTGATCAAAAACCTTCCCTAATCCAGCATTTTTCCCGCTATATCGGATAGCTCCTCCAACTTAAATGGTTTCATAATATGTCCATTAGCTCCCAAATCCATCGCCCTCTCGATCTCCCACTCCCTACCCTCGGCTGATACAATGATGATCGGTAAATCCTTGAATCGCCCGTCTTTCCGTATCTCCTCTATCACCTCATAACCATCCTTCACGGGTAATCTTAAATCCAGAAGCATTAGATCAACAGAAGGATGTCTTTTCAATATCTCCATCGCTTGTTTCCCATCCAAAGCGGTTAAGGTCTCATATCCCAACCTATTCATTATCACTCCTAGAATCCTGACGGTGTCTGGTTCATCATCTACGATTAGGACTGTCTTATCATTGAACTTTAATTCCTCTCCCGGAGTAGATAGAGAGGATGAGATGACGGACTCCTCAGCAGGTAGGTATGGCAAGCGAATGGTGAAGGTAGTCCCCTTCCCTATCTTGCTCTCTACTTTGATATCTCCCTCTAATAATTCCACCATCTCCTTGACGATGCTTAAACCGAGTCCGGTCCCTCCATATCTCCTGGTGGTGGACATATCTACCTGGTAAAAACGATCGAAGATATGATCTAGCTTATCTTCAGGTATTCCGATACCAGTATCAGATACGTTTAGGACTACCTTCTCGTCTTCTAGTTTTGCAGATATGCTTATCTCTCCCCCAGGCTCGGTGAACTTCAATGCATTTCCGATGAGATTAGTTAAGGTAGTTACAATCACATTTCTGTCCAGCATTATCTCTGGAATACCACTTGAAATAAAGCTTGATATCTTTACCCCCTTATTCTCGGCAGCTGTTGTGTGAGAATGAATGATATCCAGAACAACCTGTGCTAAGGGAATGGCTTGTAGATTAACCTCCTGCCTTCCTACCTCTAGTCTAGCAAGGGTGAGTAGATCATTGGTCAGAATCTCTTGCCGATCCACATTCTTTATAATGATGTCCGACATTTCCTCGAGCTGATCTCTGGAGAGATCAGGCATACTATAAATAATCTCAGCTGCTCCTCTTATCCCGGTAAGAGGAGTGCGAAGCTCGTGACTGACCATATTCAAGAATTTGGACTTAACTCTGAGAGCCTCATTTAGCTGAACTGTCAATTCCTCCAATTCCTCTTTGCGCCTTTTAAGTTCCTCCTCGGCCTGGTTACGCGCCATAAATGCGACAAGGGTATCAGAGGCAAGATGGAGTATATTCACATTCTCATCTCTCCAATGCCTCGTCTTCTCTGTATCGTCGAATCCTATGAATCCGAGCAGCCTGTCCCGGGAATACATTGGAACGATGAGTAGAGAATAAATCTTCCGAGCTTCAAGGATCTCTTTCTCAGCTCTCGCTTCTGGGGGAAGCTTTGATACATCGGATACTATGATATTTTCATTTTGATAGAGCTTAGTCATCCCCCAGGGGAAGATCGCGGTGTCGAGGTCTTGAAGGTTTTCGATTTGAGGCTCTGTCCCATCAGCGCACCATTCGTGGGTATTGTCCATCTTTGCCCCGTCATCCTTGAGCATAAAAATACAGGCACGATTGACATCCACTGTGTTCCCCAGTTCTCCTAGAGCAATGTTTAGGGCGACATCGAGATCATCAGCGCTCATAAGGAGAGCTGAGATTCGGGCAATGGCAGACTCAAGTTTGAGCCTATACAAAATTTCCTCCTCTGCTCGTTTGCGCTCGGTGATGTCTTCGTATGTTACAAACTGCTTTTCCTCATATATTGAAGCAGGTCTGAAGGATATCTCTTTAGCTGATCCGTCTTTACACGTTACCGTAAATATCCTAGGTCTTGCCTCTCCTCGCTCTGCCGCCTTTAAATCTTTGATCCATGTTGAAATGGCCTCACCTCTATATTTTGGGTCAGGATATGCCTTTTCAAACCAGTCCTTTCCAGTGGGTATATCCTCCAGCATGTATCCAAATATTTTGATGAACTCTGGATTGATATATTCGTATCGACCATCTCTATCTATGATGGATATTCCAAAGGGAGACTTCTCTGATAAAGATTGAAACTTTTCCTTTTCTTTCAGCAGCGCCTCCTCTGCCCGTTTACGCTTGGTGATATCGATCCCGATACCAATGATATTGATGATCTGCCCTTCAGTGTCTCTAAGAGCAGTATTATGCCAGGCTATCCATCTCTCCTCTCCTGACTTTGTGAGCCAGGGATTCTCATAATAAGTTGGCCACTCTCCTTGCTCTACTCCATTTCGCAGACCCCTGAAGGCTTCCCCTACCGGCTCGAAGAATCTTTCAGGAAGTAGGAAATCCCATATATGCCTGCTAATAGCTTCTCCCTCAGTGTATCCTGTAACCTCCACACACTTCCTATTAAAGAGAGTAATTCGCCCTTCAAGATCGAGTCCTACGATAAGGGCGTCAGCGGTCTGGATTATCTCCTGCGAAAAATCCCTCTCTTGACGTAATGTTTCTTCATACCTTAATCTTTCTTTCTCCTCAGCTATCTTTGTCCTTCTATGCCACCAGGCTATTGAACCCGTCACCATAATTAACATGCTCGCTCTGACTAAGTCACTCCACGGTGGAGTATTCATCTGCAATATATGGGAGATTATGTGGAAGATCGCGAAACCTATGCTCAGGAGCCATCCTTTCCAACCCCAGATAATTATTGCTAAGAAAACAGGGACATAATAGATATAGACAACAGGTATGTAATAGATATGCGCAAATATAACATTTATACCTATACTGTGAAAATATATAGTGATTATAACCGCAAAGAAGGTTAATAATACAACTAGTATTTTGTCTATTTTGTTCATTTTTCTACCTCCACTCTTACAACAAATCCCTATTAATAGATCAAAAGTCAATAAGGGGAATGCTAAGGTATCATTATTCAATAACCGGGTATGAACAATTCCATATAAGTGTTCATCGCATATCTATCGGTCATCCCTGCTAGGAAATCACAGATGACCCGTTTGATATCCCCTTGTTCCTCCTTATATTTATATCTATCTCTTAACTTCTCGGGGTTATCTAAGAAGAAGTTATACAACTCTTTGACTATATGGATCGCCTTCTCCCGCTGTTTTCTGATCTGAGTTGCTCCTGTATAGACCTCCTGAAATAGAAACTCACGCAATTTATCGGTCTCATCCAGAACTTCAGGACTCATCTCAATGGTATCCTTATTCCAACTGGCGCGAACAATATCTTTAACCATCGTATCTATTCGCTGGGAGTGAGTATATCCTAAAACCTCTAAACAACTGTGAGGAAGATCACTTTCGGAGATGATCCCTGCCCGTAGAGAATCATCAATGTCGTGATTGATATAAGCGACGCTGTCGGCGATTCTCACAACCTGTCCTTCCAAAGCAATCGGTTTATCCTCTTCCCCAGCCTTTAAGATGGACTCTCGGACCTTGGAGTGCTTAAGGATTCCATCTCGAACCTCCCCGCTCAGATTCAATCCATTCTTGCCCTCTAAAATATCTACCACCCGTAAGCTCTGCTCATTATGTCTGAAACCATCGAAATATACCTCATCGAGAGCGAACTCCCCAGCATGGCCGAAAGGGGTATGTCCTAGATCGTGTCCCATCGCGATCGCCTCGGTAAGATCTTCGTTGAGTCTTAAAGCTCTGGCTATCGTTCTAGCGATTTGAGATACCTCTAAGGTATGAGTTAGTCTGGTGCGGAAGTGATCTCCTTCAGGAGAGATAAAGACTTGAGTCTTATGCTTAAGACGACGAAAAGCCTTGCAATGAATTATCCGATCTCTATCCCTTTGAAAGATCGTCCTTATTTCACAGGGCTTTTCCTCTCTTTCTCGACCACGAGAGGCAGAACTTAAAGTCGCATAGGGAGATAGATGTTGCTCTTCAAACTTTTCCCATAAGCGACGAGGAGGTAGAGTATTGAAACTGCTTTTGTTCACGGCACTAACCTTTCCATTGGTAATTCTCTCCTCTTCTGAACCTCTATCTTGATCTCCTTACGACCAGCGATGATCATATCTGTTGTCTGAGTGGCTACTATCGTCTCCTTCTCTTCCTTGCTGGGAGGTGTTAACTTTTCCATAGGAGGATGAGATCTAGGTAACTCCTCCTCAACCTCCTCGGTAGCCACTACTTCACCTCCTTCCTCCACCTCAGTCGGACCTAGGGGAATAGCTTCGATCACAATATCGTTATTTTTATCTCTCGATACATAATCCTCTATCTGTTCCTCTAGACTCTTCGGAGGTTCTTTCTCCTCCTCATTTTGCTCTACTTGATCTAAGGAGACCCCTCCTCCCCGCACTATGATGATCGTCGATCCAATAGCTGAGTCCTCAGGAATTTTGAAATTTATTATATTCTTTATCGGCTCTTGGCGGAAGGGACGGAGATTCACTACGACTTGGACGCGATCTCCTGGATTGGCTATCTTGCGATCGATATCAGCTTCCTCAATTAGCGCTATTTTTCGCTCTTTATCTATATCTAGTTCGAGATTTATCTCTTGAAGATCAACCTTCTTGAACTCGTTGTTCATCAACATAGTCATACCGATCAAGATATCCGCCAAGGAGGCGACAGCAATGTCGAAATCAGAATAGAACATATTAACCCTTCTGATAGGTGAGGGAAAGTTATCCCCCTTAAACTCAAGTTTCATTTGAGAAGTCCCCTCCCCTATTCGATCTATAGTGCCATCTATCGCCTGTAAAATCGCTGTTAATGCCATAAAGGGGCTAAGATTCTCGTCATTGATCATCTGAACTTCAAATCCTCTCGTTTGATCGAGATCTTTTGCCGTGACCTTCACGTTGATTAATATAGAATCTGGATACTCTTTGACCTTCCCCGAGAGAGCGGTGGAACGATCCTGCTCGATGCGCCCGATGAGATCAAGGGGATGAGCGATCTTAAAGGGAAGCTCTTCGCTATAAACTACCTTGAGAACCTCGGCAGTGGTGAGAAAGAGATCAACATCTCCTTTACGAAGTAGGGGATGTCCGAATGATACGGATTTATCATCTTTTTGATAGGTCAGAGTTCCGATATAAGTGATATCCATATCCCCGCGCATTAATTGAACTCCAATCGCGCTGCCTGGCTCGAAAGTGGAAGTGCTTTCAGGATTCTTCTCTGTCTTCATACCTGCTGACCAGATAGGTTGGATCTCATATTGACTCAGCTTATCCTTAACCATCTGCAAAGCGCGTCCGGAGAGACCAGAGATCATAACTGGAGTCTGCACTGGGGTCATAACCGCAACTTCACTCTCAGCAAGAGAGGGAGGAATCCTCCCCTGAAAGGGAACTTTTTTACCTTGAGTCCTATTGACTGCAAAAGTTCCCTTTTCTACCCTTCCTATATTAATTAGATTTGACTCGTTGAGGGAAAGGATATTGTCGGCAATTATGATCTTCTCTATCCTTCTATCCCCTAAGATTAAAGGTTCATCGAGTTGGAAACTGCTCGTCTCCTCCTCCTCATTTTTCTCGCTGATCTCAAGCACCGAG
>CAZSTA010000222.1:0-5752 GCA_964609495.1 uncultured bacterium
GAAGGTAATCTCAACGTGCTGAGGATCTCCAGTATGCCTCTCCAGGGTAGTAGAGGCGATAGGAACTCCGTCCTCCTTTAAGGTAAAGTCCACCACGTATTCATCGTTAGGCGTTCCTGTTAGGTAGAAGGTGAGATCGACATAGTTGGCGAATTCAGCTCCAAAGGTCAAATCGTAAGTTCCATCCCCAAAATTTGTTTGTCCCGTGTCTATTCCATTTCCATCCTCCGGGAAATCTTGAGAATCGATCTTACCATCACCATTAACATCGATAGCGCCATCTAGATTCATAAGCATATATCTAGCTCTTTGGATGCCAGCCTCGGCTATGTAGAAAGCCCTCGTCCCCTCCTCGCCCAAGACGTCTATCTGTCTCTCCCTGACAGCTAAAATCACTACCCCCGCGGCGACAACAGAAAGGACCGCCATCGTCACAGCGGCTAACATCAAGGCTACTCCTTTTTCGTCTCGGAACACCGAAATTAATTCTAATTTCCTATTGTTTTTCATTTTTTCCACTCCTTTCTTAAAGATGAGGATAGCCCACCCTTTATTCTTATTGACTATGGATTATGCATTTCACATCATATACCCTTTGTGTCCCTTCTTCAGTAGTCCAGCGAACGCTTACGGTAACCTCCCTAAGCTCAGCATAACCGTGGCTATCTGAAGCTACATCTATTTTATATTCGTAATTGCTATATTCAGGAAATTGTGTCCAATTAGTAGTCGCGACCTGGGGAAAAGGTTTGTTCAAGATCTCTTCCATTTTATCCTGAGCTAGAGCGACTGCCTTATTGCTTATTCCTCCTCCAGCAGTACCTAACACTCCAAGTGAGAATACACTGACCATTCCCACCACCATTATGGCCAATATAGCTAGAGCAATTACAACTTCAATAAAGCTAAATCCGTTCTCTTCCTTAATTAAATCAACCTTCATAGCGGATCACCTCCTACCTGACGTGAACTTCCCCAGTATGAGCCACGATCTCTATAGTTATTGTCTCCCCACTATTATGCTTTATCACAACATCCTCGTCCACATTGAAGAAATCGAGATCTCCATCATTATCTAAATCCTTGGAAGGTATTCCTTGCCAATTAAAGGTGACATATCCGGGATTAGCATCGATACTTACGTTATCTGGCAAATTTATATTTTCCACAGTTCCATCCGGCCAAGTTATCTGATATGAACTTGGGGGATTAAAGGTCAAGGTAGCGCTGGTCTGCCCGTTCATCGCTAAAGCTTGAGTTTTTCTCAGATCAGCGGCAACCTGACTAGTGGCGTTTTTAATCTCCATAGCTCTTTTGGATTCTAGATAGCGAGGGATAGCGTAAAGGGATATAGCAACTGCTATCAATATAACTATCATCAACTCTATAATCGTTACTCCTCTTTGATCCTTCCAGATGTTCATATAAATTCCACCACCTTTCCAAATTTACCTACCTTTTAAATCAGCAATTATTGTGCCAAGCAAAAAAGTCGCCTTTCAGCGACTAAGGAATGCGAAGATGTGAACGTGACAAAATGTGGATCAAAGCAAACTCGGATACCACATAATCGGGGAGAGCGAATTATATCTTTTTATAAACCCTTTATATTTACTTGGAATAATATCTTGAACGGTGAGATCGCGCGACCTCTATCGCCTCCTCCTGGGTCGCGTGGATATCTATTATCTGGGAAGCAGAGATCAGATCGAAGGTCCTTTTTACCTCGGGAGATAATCCCACCAACCTCATATTCCCTCCTCGTTCCCGAATCGCTTTTAAGCTGGACATTATAATCCCCAAGCCAGGACTACCTATATAGGGAACATCGGAGAGATCAATTATGAACTCGCTCCCCTCCTTGGCATAATCTCTTATCGCCTCGGTTAGCTTAGCCGATGTGTTTTCGGTAATTTCCTTTCCCAGATTTAAAATAATTAAATCATCCTTGACATAGAGATCTTTAGTCCCCTCACCTCCTATTATCTTATAGAAAGTTCCCTGGCTTATCTGTAATTTATCCATCGCCCTCTTCCGCTCTCCATCTACTTCCTTTAACGTCTTCAAAACATAATCTCGACGAAAGATATCGGTTGCCTCTTTCAAGGACATCCAAACTTTGATATCACCCTTATCCTTAATGATCGCGGAGCTTTGAATATTCAAGGGGAGATATTCGGGCAGTATAGTATCGCCCTCGGCTAAAGTAACTGCCCTCTCAATGGTATTCTCTAGTTCCCTGATGTTACCCGGCCAATCATAATCAAACAGCAGTTTCATAGTCTCAGAATCTATATGCTTTATCCCCTTGTTGAGCTTGGCTATGAAGTGTTCAACTAAAGCAGGTATATCTTCTTTATGCTCTCTTAGGAGAGGTATCATAATGGGAACTACATTTAAGCGATAATATAGATCCTCTCTGAAATTTCCCCTTTTAATCTCTTCCTCTAAATTCTTATTCGTAGCCGCGAGAATCCGCACATCAACCTCGATCTCTCTCTCCCCTCCTACTCGAGAGAAGGATCGATTCTCAATAGCTCTCAGCACCTTAGCTTGTGTAGAGAGACTCATATCTCCGATCTCGTCCAGAAAGAGAGTCCCGGTATCAGCTTGTTCGAATTTTCCGATCCTCCTGGAGGAGGCGCCGGTGAAAGCCCCTTTTTCATGCCCAAATAACTCGCTCTCCAAAATGGACTCCGGCAAAGCCGCACAATTTACTACTACCAGCCCCTTATCCTTCCTTAAACCGTTATAATGTATAGCTCTAGCGATCAACTCCTTACCAGTTCCACTTTCCCCCTGAATTAAAACAGTAACGTTGCTATTGAGAACTTTCCCGACTAAATTATATACCTCCTGCATTCTACCACTCTGACCAATTATATTGGAAAAGGTATATTTCTTCCTGACCTCGGAGCGAAGGCGAGAAACCTCCTCGGTGAGAGATCTCGTCTCCAGCCCCCTTTGGACGAGAACTTGAATCTTCTCAGGATCAAAGGGTTTGATGATATAATCATAAGCACCGAGCTTCATCGCCGCTACCGAGGTTTCCACCGTTCCGTAAGCGGTCATTATAATCACGCAGATCTGGGGATCGATCTTCTTAACCTCCCGAAGAACATCGACTCCGCTCATATCAGGAAGTTTTAGATCTAAGATCACTACTTCGGGCAATTCCGCCTGAACTTGTTCGATCGCCCCCTTGCCGTCCGCGACAGTCAATACCTCATAATCAGGCTGAAAAGTGCTGAGAAGAAATTTACGCATTCCCTCGTTATCATCAACTATTAGAAGCTTACTTTTCTTCTTCATTCTATTTATACCCTAAATTTATGATTTATCCTAAGATATCCCTATTCCTGTTTAAGTAGATGCGAAAGGTAGTGCCTTTACCTAACTCGCTTCTGACCTCTATCCTTCCTCCATGACTCACTATGATCTTATGAGCTATAGCCAAGCCTAATCCAGTGCCTTTACTTTTGGTGGTAAAGAAGGGGATAAGTATCTTATCTATATTCTCAGCCGCGATACCATATCCGGTATCTTCTATCTCAACCATCACTCCCGAGGATAATCTATTATCCTCATTCACTCCGGCGGGATAATAATTACTAGTGGAGAGTTTTAATTCCCCTCCCTCCGGCATAGCCTCAAGGGAATTTATGATCAGATTGAGGAAAGCTTGTCTCAACTGATCTTCATCAGCTATGATCTGGGGAATATCGGAAGAAAAGTTACGTTCGATATGCACTCTATTATCTCCTTTGTTGAACTCCGCTATAGATAGGGCGTTATCTATGATTTCATTTAGCATAACCTTTTCTAATATCGGCTCTTTAGGTCTGGCGAAATCCAAAAATTCAGTTACCAAAGTATTTAGTCCATTTACCTCAGCGATTATGCCTTGAGCCATATCCCAGCTTGGGTCATCATTTGCAAATTTCCTCTGAAGGAGCTTGGCAAATCCCTGAATAGCTCCCAAGGGATTACGGATCTCATGAGCTATCCCTGCGGACATCTCTCCCAGAGTAGCCAATCTTTCCTTGAGTCTAACCTGCTCCTGCAATCTCTTGAGTTCCGTTATATCGGTAAAGAGGAGGATCACTCCCATAACTCTATCCTGAGAAGCCTTGAGTAGGGAAGTCGATAATCCAACCCATATTGGTTGCCCATCCTCTCTCTCCAACTGTATCTCTACGCGAGTATGTGTCTTATCCATAGCTAGAGATTCCTTCAGCACTTCCCCCAACTTATTATCCTTCCCAAATACCTCGGAGTAGGTTTTGTTCATTACCTCCTCGCTTTTCATCCCGAAGATCTTCTCCGCAGTATCGTTAAATGTTGTTATTCTACCCTCGGTATCGAAGGTAATGACTCCACTCCTTATGCTACGAAGAATGCATTGATTATATCCCTCTAATATCTCAGCTCTTCTCTCCGCCTTCGAGTATAGCTCTTGTAGATTCTCGCCCCTTTGTCGAGAATCCTCCAGCAATTCTCCAAAGGTCTGCACCAGAAAACCGAATTCCTCTTGAGGATTAGGATAGCGATCCTCTTTAAACAATTCTTGAGAGGCAAGAGGCTTTTTGGGATGAGATAAACGATTAAAGAGCAAAATCATAGCTATAGCGAATAATAGCGTAGCTACTCCAAATATCAAGGTGTTAGCAAGAGCTTTATCCATAATCTTACTTAGGGGGATCATTTCTCTTAGCTCTAAAACCGCTAGCACCTTATCGCCATTCTCGATCGGAAAGTAGCCACTCCTATATACTTGATTGTCCTCTCTATAAAAAGGAGAAAGCACCGTCTTGCCGTTCCAAGCGGCCCTTAGATATATATTTTTGTCCTGTGGTTCTTCTATCCCCTCTGGGACATTATCTAACCATACTCCTTCTCTATTTAATATCTTTATCCTCTGGACACCGACTGATTCCCCTAGCTTAGCGAACGTTAAGTAGTTCTTGATATCGAAATGCTCTTTCCCTTCAGCAGTGAACTCGGAATCGCTAAGGGATAGAGAAAGGGATATCATCGTCCCCAGATGAAGCAATTTTCGGTCTATTTCCGATTTAATATCCCTCTCAGCTTTGTTATAGAAGAGAAAAGCCGCACTAAGGTCTATCATCACTAAGACGATAGCGATTAAAATTATAAATAACCTTCCGTAGATATTTCTACCTCTCCAAGACATATCGGTCTCCTGAATCGCACTTATAAAATGTCACCCTAGTTCATTTCTATGCCCGCTCTATAATAATTCTATCATATTAAGAGATATTTATCAACTAATTTTGAATATGTTATCAAACAATACTAGAAGCGTAAAAGTCCCACATACCATTTAATTATAGCCTCTCCCCATATCAGCGATAGGAAACCTCCTAAAGCTATCATTGGGCCATAGGGAACAGCTTCCTTTAACCCCTTCTTATAGACTATCATCCAGATCACTCCAACTATTCCACCTAGAAAAAAGGCTAGGAACAGAGCTAGGATAGTTCTGTTTATAAAGATAGTATAATACCATGGCACTTGGGAATACATACCGACTAAATTGGTCTTCCACCCCAGAAAGGCACCCAACATTGCCGCTAACTTTATATCTCCTCCTCCCATCTTTCCTCTACTCACCAAAGCTATTATAAGAAGCAAACCTCCTCCTATTAATAAGCCTCTTAGCGAATCTAGGATCGAGGGTTCCTCAGGAAGTAAACTCAATAATACACCTAATATTATCCCAGGTATAACT
>CAZSTA010000223.1:0-5738 GCA_964609495.1 uncultured bacterium
ATGGGAATTACCAAGGCCGCCTTGAGCACCGATAGCTTCCTGGCCGCTGCCTCCTTCCAGCAAACAACCCAGGTTCTGACTGACGCCACCATCAAGTCCAAGAGTGATGAGTTGTGCGCCCTAAAGGAGAACGTCATAATCGGCCGACTCATTCCCGCCGGCACCGGAATGAGCTATTATCGTGATATTGAGGTAGTGGAAAGCGGAGGAGGAACCCTTCCCGTGCCTAAAGGAGAAGACGAAACTACCGAGAAAGAGGTCGCCGAGGAATTGATCATCTGATATTGATTAAAACACCCTCAAGAGAGAGGGAGAAAACGAAGAGTAAACCCATCAGGAGAAAAGACCATAAAAAGATCGAGGTGATGAACTTTTGCCGACCATAAACCAACTCGTTCGAAAGGGCCGTCGAAA
This sequence comes from uncultured bacterium, assembly GCA_964609495.1. Classification (GTDB taxonomy): domain Bacteria; phylum CAZSTA01; class CAZSTA01; order CAZSTA01; family CAZSTA01; genus CAZSTA01. The sequence goes on from CAZSTA010000223.1 coordinate 415, forward strand.
GATAGGGACGAAATCGTCTGCCCCAGCTTTAATGGGATGCCCTCAAAGAAGAGGTGTCTGTCTCCAGGTGAAAACCACTACCCCAAGAAAGCCCAACTCAGCGCTCAGGAAGATAGCCCGAGTCCGACTCACCAATGGGATAGAGGTCACAGCCTACATCCCTGGCATAGGACACAACCTTCAAGAGCACTCAGTGGTCCTAGTTCGAGGCGGGAGAGTAAAAGACCTACCTGGCGTTCGATACCACATAATTCGAGGGACCCTGGATACCGCCGGGGTGGAGGACAGAAGAAGGGGTCGCAGTAAATACGGAGCGAAGCGGCCCAGGAAAACCTAGGAAAATAAACTAATTGTTCCCGATAAGGAGGGGCTTAAGTGAAAGGAAGAGAAGGCGACAAAATAAAAAATATCGGACTAATAGGCCACGGAGGTTCGGGAAAGACCACCCTAGCTGAGGCAATGCTCTACAATAGCGGAGAGATCAACAGATTGGGGAGAGTCGATAAGGGGACCTGTGTCTCAGATTACGAACCCGAAGAGATCAAGAGGAAAATATCGATCACGACCTCCCTCTTGCCCCTCAACTGGAGGGATAAAAAGATCAATCTCCTAGACACCCCCGGCTACGATGACTTCGTGGGAGAGGTCAAGAGCGCCCTCCGAGTAGTAGAGGCCACCGTACTCCTCCTATGCGCCGTCTCAGGAGTAGAGGTATCTGCGGAGAAGACCTGGAGTTACTCCCAAGATTACCACCAACCTTGTCTTATCTTCATCAACAAAATGGATCGAGAGAACGCCGATTTCTATAAAGTTCTGGAGACTGCCCAGGAAAAATTTGCCTCCTCCACCCTGATCCCCCTCCAACTTCCTATCGGTCGTCAAAGCGACTACAAAGGGATAGTCGACCTAGTCAAGATGAAAGCCATAGTCTATTCCGACGGCGAAACCGAGGAAGGAGACCTCCCCGCCGATCTCACTTCCCTCGCCTTAGAATATAGAGAGAAATTGATCGAGGCGGTTGCTGAGACCGATGATGCACTCCTAGAGAAATACCTTGAGGGAGAGGAATTGACCGAGGGAGAGATAACAACTGGCTTAAGAAGAGCCGTTATAAGTGGGAATATAACCCCGGTCCTCTGTGGCAGTGCCTATCAAAATATAGGGGTGAAGGAACTTCTGGACACCATCACGAACTATCTACCCTCCCCCCTTGAGCGCGACGCGGTTCGGGGGAAAGACCCGGAAACTGCCGAAGAGATAGAAAGAGCTCCCAGCGAAGAAGAGCCTCTAAGCGCCCTAGTCTTCAAGACCATCGTGGACCCTTATGTGGGAAAGCTAAACTTCTTTCGCGTCTATACCGGCGCCCTTACTGCCGACTCCGAGGTCTATAATCCCAACAAGGGGAAGACGGAGAAGATAGGACATATCTACTTTATGAGGGGCAAGGAACAGATCGAGACGGACAAAGTGGGAGTTGGAGACCTCGCGGCGGTAGCCAAACTTCAGGACACTGCGACGAACGATACCCTGTGTCCTAGGGAGACACCTATAGTCCTTAATCCCATTGATTTTCCCGAGCCTACCTACTCCGTAGCCGTCGCCCCGAAAACCAGAGGGGATGAGGAGAAGATGGGGACCAGCTTAGCTAGAGTAATCGAGGAGGACCCCACGATAGCCCTTAGCCGCAACGATGAGACGAAGCAGATGATACTGTGGGGAATGGGAGAGACACATCTTATAATCGTTCTGGATCGCTTGAAGAGGAAGTTCGGAGTAGAAATAGAGACCTCCATCCCCAAGATCCCTTACAAAGAGACGATCCGCGCCTCAGCTCAAGCCCAAGGCAAATACAAGAGACAATCAGGCGGACGCGGACAATACGGAGATGCCTGGATCAAGATCGAACCCCTCCCTCGAGGAGAGGGATACCAATTCATCAACGAGATAGTCGGAGGCACAATCCCCTCCAGATTTATCCCGGCGGTAGAGAAGGGGATAATAGAGGCCATGGGGGAGGGAGTCCTAGCTGGATATCCCATAATAGATGCCAAGATATCCCTCTACGACGGCTCATACCACAGCGTAGACTCCTCGGATATGGCTTTCAAGATTGCAGGCTCGATGGCCCTCAAGAAGGCATTTCAGCAGGCGAAACCCGTCCTCCTCGAACCCATAGCCAACGTCCAGGTAATCGTCCCTGATAGTTATATGGGAGACATAATCGGAGACCTTAACTCTCGGAGGGGAAGGATTATGGGGGTAGAGCCTCGCGACAAAAGGCAAGTAGTTCAAGCTCAGGTTCCTATGGCTGAGATGAGCAAATACGCCATCGACCTAAAATCCCTAGCTCAGGGTAGAGGCCAATATAAGATGGAATTCTCACGCTATGAGGAAGTTCCCCAGGTAATAAGCGAGAAGATAATCGCCGAGAAGGACAGCGAGACAAAGGGAGAATAGGGTGTAAAGGTAACTTTTTTACCTTGAGTTCTTAAATCCTTGCAAAAGTTACCTTTTAAGGGAGAAGTTTAAACCTCAGAAGAAGAAAAGGAGAGATGAAATGCCCAGGAGAAGAATGGCAACTCGTCGCTTGGTTGTTCCCGATCCCATATACAATGATATCAAGTTAGCCAAATTCATCAACAATGTAATGCTCAAGGGGAAGAAATCCCTAGCCCGTTCGATATGCTACGATGCTCTTCAGATAATAAAAGAGAGGACTGACAAGAACCCCTTAGACATCTTCCGTCAAGCCATAACGAACGTCAAACCTGTTTTAGAGGTCAAACCTCGTCGGGTAGGAGGAGCCACCTATCAAGTTCCGGTGGAGGTGCGTGGGGAGCGACAAGAGGCTTTGGCGATGCGATGGATCATCACCCACTCCCGAAAAAGGGGAGAGAAGACGATGCCACAACGACTGGCTAACGAGTTAATGGAGGCCGCTCGAGGGGAAGGGGCATCCGTAAAGAGGAGAGAGGACACTCATCGTATGGCGGAAGCTAACAAAGCCTTCGCTCACTATAGATGGTAAAAAAACCGATAAAATAGAAAGGGTAACTTTTTTAACCCTGAGTTCTATTTCCTGCAAAAAGTTACCTTTTAGGGGAGGATTCCTCCCCCATAAGGAGATTTCCGTGCCAAGAGAATTTTCCCTGGAGAGAACCAGAAATATAGGAATCATCGCCCACATCGACGCAGGAAAGACCACTGTTACCGAAAGAATCCTCTTCTACACTGGAATAGTGCGTCGAATGGGAGAGGTGCACGATGGCGCCGCCACCATGGATTGGATGGCTCAGGAGCAAGAGCGAGGGATAACGATCACCGCCGCCGCCACCACCTGCCGATGGCTAGATCATCGAATCAACATAATCGATACCCCCGGTCATGTGGATTTCACCGTCGAGGTGGAACGCAGTCTCCGGGTCCTCGATGGGGCTATCGTCGTCTTCGATGGAGTAGCAGGAGTGGAGCCCCAATCGGAGACCGTCTGGCGTCAAGCGGATAGATATCACATCCCCCGTATCTGTTTCATCAACAAGCTCGATAGAGCAGGAGCCGATTACCTCGGATCAATCCAGTCGATAAGGGATAAACTCGCTGCTAAACCCCTGCTCCTAGAGCTACCGATCGGACTTGAGGAGGAATTCAAAGGTGTCATCGACCTCGTAAAGATGAAAGCCATCGTCTATCTGGACGAACTAGGAACTCGCTACGAAGAGAGCGAGATCCCCGAGGAACTAAGGGAGATAGCGGAGGAATATCATCAACATCTACTCGAGGCAACTTGTGAGATCGATGATCAACTCATCGAAAAATACCTAGAGAGCGAGGAGATCTCCCAGGACGAGCTGAGGAGAGGGATAAGAAAAGGAACTATCGAGGTCGAATTCATCCCCGTCCTCTGCGGAAGCGCCCTATGTAACAAAGGGATACAACCCCTCTTGGACACGGTGGTCTATTATCTTCCTGCTCCTTCTGATATCCCCCCCGTTCAGGGATATCACCCTCAGAGTAGAGAGAGCGAACATAGATACGCCTCCGATGACGAACCATTTTCAGCCCTAGCCTTCAAGGTAGCGACAGATCCCTACGTCGGCAGGTTGACCTACATCCGCGTCTATTCAGGATCGGTCAAGTCAGGCTCTTATGTCTATAACTCGACGAAGGATAAGCAAGAGCGCATCGGACGTCTTTTGCAGATGCATGCCAACCATCGTCAAGAGAGACAGGAGGTCTATGCTGGAGACATAGCTGCGGTTGTTGGCTTGAGAAACACCTCGACTGGAGATACCCTATGTAACCGCGCTCATCCGCTTCTTCTAGAATCGATAACCTTTCCTGAACCGGTCATCTCCGTCGCGATCGAACCGAGAACGCAGATCGATCAAGAGAGGCTCATCACCTCCTTGGGCAGACTAGCTGATGAAGATCCAACTTTTAAGATCAAGACCGACAAGGATACCTCTCAGCTCATCATCTCGGGGATGGGAGAACTTCACCTAGAGATCCTAATTGATCGCCTATTGCGAGAGTTTAAGGTAGCCGCCGATGTTGGTAAGCCTCAGGTATCCTATAAGGAGACGATAAGAGGGGTCGCTGAGGCAGAAGGCAAATACATCCGTCAAAGTGGTGGTCGGGGGCAATATGGTCACGTATTGTTGAGATTAGAACCTTTAATAATAAATACAGGAGGAGTAGAGGGGAGGATTCCTCCCTCTTCCGAGAAGGAACTTGAATTCATAAATCAGATCAGAGGAGGAGACATACCCAAGGATTTTATTCCGGCGATTGAGGAGGGAGTCAGAGAGGGGATGTCTGCCGGCCCCCTAGCCGGATATCCCGTGACCGGGATCAGAGCTATTCTCTATGGTGGCAGTTATCATGAGGTCGATTCCTCACATTTAGCTTTCAAGATAGCCGCCTCCATGGCCTTCACTTCGGCCCTTAAAAAGGCTCTGCCATCTATCTTAGAGCCGATAATGAGGCTAGAAGTCGTAGTTCCCGAGGAGTACATAGGCGAGGTGTTGGGAGATATACATATTCGTCGAGGGCAGATAAGTGGAGTAGAGGCTAGAGTCGGTATCCAGGTTATACATTCGGAAGTGCCGCTAGCTGAGATGTTCGGGTATGCTACAGATCTTAGATCTAAGACGCAGGGAAGAGCGACTTTTACTATGGAATTTACCAAATACGCTGAGGTCCCAGATCAGATTGCTCAAAGAATAATAAGTAGGATGATATGGTAACTAATCTAGTTTTGATAAATATCAGGAGGGAAAGAGAATAGATGGCAAGAGAGAGATTTATTCGGACGAAACCCCATG
>CAZSTA010000224.1:0-5691 GCA_964609495.1 uncultured bacterium
CTCCATCTTCATTATTCCCAATTATGATATCAGTCATTTATAATTCCTCCCTTAAATTTTGCGCTTTATAATCCGACTAAAATAGTAATATATCATTATCAAAAAATTGCTACTACTAAATACTTATCTGTGATAAGCCAAGGTATAAGGAGGGGTAATTACTGAGATTAAGGAGAGGAATTTTGTATCTTCCAAACAATCCTGTCTTAATTAAACCTCTAGGCAGAATCCTTCTTTCTATATCTCTTTTCCTTGAGCCTTTTTATCTCCTCTCCAAAGCTCTCTACATCCTTAAATTGTCGATAAACGGAGGCAAATCTCACGTAGGCAACCTCATCTAATTCCCTCAACCGCTCGACAATCATCTCTCCTATCTCGCGACTTGATATCTCCTTATCCATTCGACTGCGCAATTCTGCCTCGATCTCACCAACCAAATTATTTATAACTTCTAACGATACTGGTCTCTTCTCACAAGCTTTCAATATACCTGTCCTCACTTTCTGAGGCTCGAAAAATTCTCTTCTCCCATCCTTTTTTATAACTACTAAGGGGATCTCCTCTAATCGCTCATAGGTGGTAAAGCGACGTCCACATTTAATACATTCCCTTCGTCGCCTAATTACATTACCATCTTGCGCTGGGCGCGATTCTATAACTCTACTCTCCGGATACTTGCAGAATGGACACCTCAAAACTCTTCACCTCAATATTAACATCCCTGATTCGTTTTTTAACACTATATATTGTGCTATTAGTATTGTAGCACTCTATATATTGAGTGTCAAGCGAAGATAAAGATCATTATATCAATTTAATCCAGCTAATCACCCTTTATCATCGATTATCACCGATTATCTTAGAATTATTAGTAATTAGATCTATGCCGAAGAAATAATCACTATTACTAGAAAAAATGAGCAGATGAGATATCTCATCTGCTCACTATATTCGATATTAAGTTAACTGAGATTCTACCTAGCCTCGGTAGGTTTTATCCGCCCTTTTTACTAATTTATATCTCCACTATCTCTATCTCCAATGTATCCAGATCAAGGATTCCTACGGTAGCCTTTCCTGATAGGTATCCACTTCCTGCTCCCGGATTAATAACTAGCCCTTTTCTCCTCTGTATATCAACTTTATGCGTATGCCCATAGATGATAACATCGTATTTCCCACTCTCAGCTAGGATATCTATGAAAGTGGGATAATGCATTATAATTATTCTCCTCTTTTCGAGAGTCAATTCGTGGTGCCTCTCGTATATCTCCCCTATTTTAAACTGTTCGAAAGCACTTCTCAAGCCGAATTTCTCCCCATCGTTATTGCCAAAGACTCCGATCAGCTTACATTCGAGATCTCCGAAGACCCTTGCGGTGAAAGGCGAGACGAAATCACCCGCGTGCAATACAACTTCCACCTTAGAAGAGTTAAAGAAATCCACCCCATGCTTGATCTTGCCCAGATTATCATGAGTATCGGATATAATGCCGATCTTCACGATATACTCCTCCTTAAAGATATATTTATGACCCCCAGCCTCTCAAAATCAATATCTGACCCTCGACATCTATCTTCTTTTATCTCTCCTGCCCTTTTGGAAGATAGGAAAACTATCCAATACCTTTATAATCGCTCCCCAAACTATCATCCAGAAGATAAGGTATAATACCGTAAGTCCGGGATCGAAACCAGGAAGATTCGCGGCCTCCCCCTCTTCCCCTTGACCTTGCTCTTCTGTCACTTGTCCTCCTGCTGGCACTTCTTCCTGAGCAAAGGCTGGAGCTACCATAGGCAAACAGAGAACTATTAACGCTAAACATACCGATATCTTTAACAACATCTAAAGCCCCCAAAGATTCAAGGTATCACCATTATATATTTTACTCTATTTTAGAAGAAATTGCAAGGGGAGGAGTCCTCTATTCGGGATAAACCTCGCGTCTATCAATAACTCTCTTTGCCTTTCCAGTGCTCCTCTCAATCGTTCTCGGCTCGACTAACTTTATCTTAGTGGACAACCCTAGAATATCTCTCATCCTATTAGTTATCGTCTTCTCCAAAGCTCTGAGCCTCTTCATTTCGTCAAAGAAGATGCTCTCGGAAACCTCCACCCATATCTCTATATCATCCAAAGCTCCTTTCTGCCGATCAACTATGATCTGATAATGAGGTTCAGTATCATCTATCTCTAAAAGGACATGCTCGATCTGAGAGGGGAAGATATTCACTCCTCTAACGATGAGCATATCGTCCGTTCTTCCCCTAACTCGTTCCATCCTTATCAGAGTTCTTCCGCAAGGACAAGGCTCATCGTTTAGACTGGATATATCCCTAGTTCGATAGCGAATAACCGGGAAGGCCTCCTTAGTCAAAGTGGTGAAGACAAGCTCTCCTCTCTCTCCGATAGGCAAAGCCTCACCAGTTTCAGGATCGATGACCTCCGCGATGAAATGATCTTCAAAGATGTGATGACCATTTCTCTCTAAGCATTCTCCAGCCACCCCAGGGCCAATCACTTCGCTTAATCCATAGTTATCCGTAGCTGTTATTCCTAACTTAGACTCGATCTCTTTTCTCATACTCTCCGACCATGGTTCAGCCCCAAATAATCCGTGTTTGAGCTTGAGATCTCCACGCGAAACCCCCATCTCTTCCGCCAATTCCAATAAATATAGCGCATAGGAAGGAGTGCAAACCAAAGCGGTAGTGCCAAAATCCTGCATTACCATAATCTGTCTTCGGGCATTGCCGCTGGAGATAGGGATAACTGTCGCTCCGATCTTCTCCGCTCCATAATGCAAGCCAAAGCTTCCCGTGAAGAGACCATAACCAAAGGCGTTCTGTATCACATCCTCATCGGTCACTCCTCCGGCGATCAGGAATCTAGCTACTAACTCGCTCCAAGTCTCAAGATCATTCTTCGTATATCCAACCACAGTTGGCTTACCAGTTGTCCCCGAGGAGGAATGGATACGCACGACCTCCTTTAAAGGCACGGCAAACATTCCAAAAGGATAATTCTCTCTCAAATCATCCTTGGTGGTAAAGGGGAGTAGAGTTAAATCATCAAGAGTCTTTATATCCTCTGGCTTCACCCCTGCCTCATCGAAAGCCTTGGTATAATGAGGGACTCTCTCATAAACTCGTTTGACAGTCTCTTTCAACCTCTCAAGTTGAAGTTCACGAAGTTCCTCCCGCGGCATGCACTCATACTTTTCGTCCCAGATCATATCTGTCATCTCCTAAATCTATTGATTAATCCCTTTCCCTCTTAAATCTATGACCCTCTTTACCTTTCCTCTCGCCCGTTCCATAGTTCTCGGCTCGACTAATTTCACTTTAGGAGCAATACTCAATACATTCTGCATACGTTCTATGATCTTACGTTCTAGTTCTTGTAACTTCTTTATCTCATCGAAGAAGTTCAATTGAGCTACCTCTATCCATATCTCCAACTCATCCAAAGCACCTTTTCTATCAACTACTACCTGATAGTGCGGTGTGGTCTCCTCGATCTCCGACAGAACGCTCTCGATCTCGGAGGGGAAGACATTAACTCCGTTAATGATAAACATATCATCAGTTCGACCAGTTACCCTCGACATCCTAATAGTGGTTCGACCACAGGGGCAGATATCTCTATTAAGAGAGGCGATATCTCCCGTTCGATATCTGATCAGAGGAAAAGCCTCTTTAGTAAGGGTGGTTAAAACTAACTCGCCCGTCTCACCATAAGGGAGTAATTCACCACTATTGGGATCGATCATCTCAGGGAGGAAATGATCCTCCGCGATGTGCAATCCGTTTCTCTCTTCGCACTCTCCTGCTATCCCAGGACCAATTATCTCCGTCAAACCATAATTATCCGTGGCTCTGATCTTCAATCTCTCCTCTATCTCTTTTCGCACCTCCTCCCCCCAAGGTTCCGCTCCGAATAATCCTAACCTGAGAGCTAAATCCTCGCGTTTGATATCCATATCCTCAAGAGTCTCGGCTATATGCAGTCCGTAGAAGGGGGTGCAGATCAAGACGGTCGTCCTGCAATTGCGCATGATCATAATCTGCTTCTCTGCGCTGACCGAGGAGCTAGGGATAACAGATGCTCCCACCTTCTCCGCTCCGTAGTGGAATCCTAAGCCTCCTGTAAAGAGGCCATATTCGAAGGCTATCTGAACGATGTCATCTTTGGTAACTCCTGCGGCTACCAGAACCCTGGCGACCATCTCCGTCCAATGTTGGACATCATTCTCCGTATAGCCCACTATTACCGGTTCTCCCTTAGTTCCCGAGGTGGTTTGAATCCTCACCACGTCTCGCAGAGGAAGCGCGAACATTCCATAAGGATAGTTATCGAAGAGGATACTTTTGCTCGTAAAGGGGATCCTAATTATATCCTCCAAAGAAGTTATATCCTCCGGGCCCACCCCTGCCTCATCGAACAGATGTCTATAGGAAGGAACGTTCTTATACACTCTATTCAAGATGGCTTGCAATCTCTCTAACTGAAGTTGCTTCAATTCCTCTCTATCCATAGTTTCGTATATCTTATTCCAGATAGCCATTTTGAATGAGTTTACAAAGCTTGTAGAACAAGCTTTGAAGGCTGCCTTTCTTCAGCCCACTCTATCATCACTTTAAAGGAAACTTTTTAATTCTGGTAACTTTCTAACCTTATATATTTTGGAAGCGAAAGTTACCAGAACACTTGAAGCTCTATTTGTATAAGAGGGGTTGAAAAGGTAACTTTTTTAACCGTGAGTTCTATTTGAGGCAAAAAGTTACCTTTTAGGGAAGAATTTCTCCCCAATTGCCGGCAAAAGTTTCCTTTACTCCCACACTTCCTTATATTCTCGCCCTAAATAGGCTCGTCTAACCTCTTTATTCTCTAATAGCTCCTTCGCATCTCCTTGCAAGACCACTCTTCCTGTCTCTAGGACGTATCCCCTGTCAGCGATAGCTAGAGATTGTTTAGCATTCTGCTCGACTAAGAGGATAGTTGTCCCCCGCTCCCTGAGTTCCTTTAAACTCTCGAAGATACTTCTGGTCAAGATGGGAGCTAAACCTACAGAAGGCTCGTCTAATAGAAGGAGTTTAGGGTGAGCCATTAGCGCTCTTCCTATAGCCAACATCTGTTGCTCCCCTCCACTCAAGGTGCCAGCCAATTGGTCAACCTTCTTCTCCAGCACTGGGAAGAGGGAGAAGACATAAGAAATATCACTATCTATATCCTCTCTATGATCCCTCCTATAGCGAAGATACGCCCCTAAGAATAGGTTATCCATAACCTTGAGGGAACCGAATATCTGACGACCCTCTGGCACCTGACATATCCCCATCTTCACTATTCTATCCGGAGGAGCATTGCTTATCTTCTTCTCCTTAAACAATATCTCCCCTTTAGCACAGGGAATTAATCCGGAGATAGTATTCAAAGTAGTAGTCTTTCCAGCACCATTAGCTCCAATGAGGGTAACGATCTCCCCTTCATTAACGTGTAGAGAGACATTTTTCAACGCTTGAACTCGACCATAATAGGTAGAGACGCTTTGCATTCTAAGCATCTTCTCTCAGCCCCTTTTAAGGGAAACTTTTTAATTCTGGTAACTTTCTAACCTTATATATTTTTGTCTGCGAAAGTTACCAGAACACTTGAAGCTCTATTTGTATAAGAGGGGTTGAAAAGGT
>CAZSTA010000225.1:0-5672 GCA_964609495.1 uncultured bacterium
GGGGGGGTTATAACTCGATCTGAAATCATTTTGATCCCCGATTCTATATGCATCCCGGTGAGGCGATTCAACTTTACAGAATCCCCAAATTATGATATAATCAAACAAGAGAAATATTTATAGCTCTCTTCTCGAGAGAAGGAAGATCAGAAATCCGTGAGATTATTGACTATGTTAATAAATATTTAAGGAGGTTTGTTATGCCAGTTGGTTCTTTTACTTTCGTTCTACATAGTCACCTTCCCTATTGTCGAAAGGCGGGGATATGGCCTTTTGGAGAGGAGTGGTTACACGAAGCCTTGAGTGAGACCTATATACCTCTTCTCAATGCGCTTTATGATCTAGTGGGCGAGGGAGTTAAACCTTATTTAACTTTAGGATTGACTCCCGTATTGGTCGAGCAGTTAAGTGATGCTTATCTATTGGAGAAATTCACCAAGTATGTGGAAACTAAATTGGAGAATTGTGCTGAGGATATCAAAAGATATTCTGGAGAGGATGAGGAGAGAGCGGCTTTAGCCCATTTCTACCAGGAGTGGTATGCTAAGATATTGCACTCCTTCCAGGATAGATTCGGAGGGGATATAGTAAAAGCCTTTCGCGATCTTCAGGAGGGAGGATATATCGAGATAATCACCTCCGCCGCTACCCATGGCTATCTTCCCCTTCTGGGGCGTGATTCCTCGATCTACTTTCAGATTAAGACCGCGGTAGATTCCTACAAGAGACATTTCGGTCGTCAACCTAGGGGTATCTGGCTTCCTGAGTGCGCCTATCGTCCGGGGTATGAATGGGTATCTCCGGTCGATGAGGAAGCCAAACCAGTATTTAGACCAGGGATAGATAAGTTCTTGATCGAGAATAAATTGGAGTACTTCATAGTTGATACCCATACCCTGGAAGGAGGGGCAACTCTAGGGGTTTATGCGGCTCGTTTCCCCGCTCTAAATAGATTATGGAAACAGTTTGATAAAGAATATGTTGAGATTAAAACCAAGGAAACTAAGACTACCTACCGTCCCTATCTGCTGAGATACAATCAGGATTTCGTCTCCATCTTTGGGCGTAACGAGAGGAGCGGACTGCAAGTTTGGTCAGCGGAATGGGGATATCCGGGAGATGGTTGGTATCGAGAGTTTCATAAGAAGGATCTCAATACTGGTTTACAATATTGGCGAGTCACCTCTAGCGATGCAGATCTTGGCTCTAAGGAATTGTATAATCCGCAGATAGCTATGGAGAGGGTGGAGGATAACTCCAATCACTTTGTATCGTTGATGAAAGAATTACTGGCTGATTACAGCTCTAAATCGGTGGAGCCAGGGATAGTTGTTGCCCCTTATGATGCGGAGTTGTATGGGCATTGGTGGTTTGAGGGGGTGGAGTGGATCAAACGAGTTCTGCGCAAGATGGATAAAGATCCCGATATAGAGCTAACGACCGGGGGACGATATCTCGATAAATATCCTGCTACTGTGGTCGTCAGCCTTCCCGAAAGCTCCTGGGGAAAGGGAGGATATCACTTTATATGGCTTAATCCCGATAACGAATGGATATGGGCCTATGTCTATCGCGCTGAGGAGAGGATGGAGGGATTCGCTACTAAGTATAAAGATACCGATGATGGAGATCTCAAGCGAGTCCTCAATCAGGCGGCACGCGAGTTACTGCTTATGGAGAGTAGCGATTGGCCCTTCTTAATATCCACTGGTCAAGCTAGGGATTATTCAGCTCAACGTTTCACTGAGCATAAGGATAAGTTTGAGCATATAGTGAAGCATATCGAAAGCGGAGATCTCAACGAGAATTTCTGGAGATGGTTAGGTGAGATCGAGGAGCAGGATAATATCTTCCCAGATATAGATTATAGAAACTACAGGGGAGATGAGGAAAGCTAGATCGCATAGCGTCGAGTGTTTACACCTGACATCAAACTTTGCTGATAAAGGAAACTTTTGCAGGCAACAGAACTCAAGGTTCAAAAGTTTCCTTCTTGGTCTTTGAGCAGATAATCGGAGTATCATATTCTCAGTTCTTCGTTAGGGAGTTAAAGACTAATTCTCCATCACCCTATCCCTCTCCCACGAGGGGAGAGGGAACATTGGGATAAGCTTGCTCTCTTTAGTTTCCCCTCCCTTGAGGGGGATTTAAGGAGAGTTCGAGATCTAACAGGAGAAAAACCTTCAATAGTCCTATTAATTCGGTAAAGACCAATAAAATAAGGCTCTGAAATATGCGCGTTCTAACTGCTCTAATTTCGGTTTTGATAATATCTTTAAGCATTATTAATTTGGTTTCTGGGGAGGAACTCGACAAGGATACTCTCTTCTCTCACTATGATTACGATCGCCATCAACCTTTGGAGGCGACCGAGGCGCTTATCTATGAAACAGCCCTCTTCCAGGAGTATAAGATCACCTATCATAGTGTAAATGATGAGATAGTCCCTGCTCTGCTTACCATCCCTAGGAAAGGTCAGAAGCCCTATCCAGTGATCCTGTTCCTTCATGGCCATGGGGGAAGCAAGGGCGACATAGCCGATTTTATCGAGCCTATGTCCAACTATGGTTATGCTATAGCGTCTTATGACGCCCAGTATCATGGAGAGAGAGCTCAGTTCGGTAAGGAGATATACTCAACTGATTTAGAGGCAGATAAAGAAGCGATAATTCAGACTATTATAGATGGACGGCGAGCGATCGATTATCTGGAGACCAGAGAGGATATAGACTCCGAGCGCATCGCTATGGTAGGCGGAAGTATGGGAGCTATACTAGGTTGCGTTCTGGCAGGGGTGGATGATCGGATCAAGGTTCCAATTCTCGTTGTCGGCGGAGGGGATATGCCCTTGATGATCGAGACGAGTGAGATGAGCGAGATGAGAGTGATAAGGGAGAGTCTTGACCTAAGCTATGAGGAACTTAGGGAGATGACCGAAGAGATCGATCCTATCAACTTCGTCAAATATATCTCTCCTCGTCCTCTACAGATGCATAATGGACTCCACGATAAGATAGTTCCCACCGAGAGCAATCGCCTTCTTTTCGAGGCAGCTAAAGAGCCTAAGAAGATCTATTGGTATGATGCGGGGCATGATCTGCCTCTGGAGTATGTCTTTGTTCGAGTGTTGATGTGGTTACAACGATATCTTTAGTCGAGTTTGAAAATCAGAGGGAGTCAACAACCTCTACTGATTGAAAATCAGTAGGGGCTTGCGAGAGCAAGCCCTGGTTGACTAGGAGGCACTGATATGGTGCAGAAGTTAGCGAAGAGAGATCACATACATACCCTAGAATACTCCTCTCGTTCTAGGCTCTATGGCTTGTTATTAAACAGTTCTGAGGGTAGGAACAGTGTGACAGGCTTAAAAACCTTCGCTAACAACTCCGAAGAGGCTCTAACCCACCATTAGGTGGAGGAACACTTTATATTAGTGTTCAAAACTCAATCAGTCGGGGTCTTCGTGCCTGATTTAAGATGATAGGGTGATGAGCTAATGATTGGTAGATCGGGAAGAGGAGACAAGAAATGAAGCTTGAGATTGGACAACTGATAGATAATAGGTATCAGGTAATAGATACATTAGGGCAAGGGGGAATGGGAGCAGTTTATAAGGTATATGATATAGCCTCCGATCGAGAGATAGCCCTTAAGATCCTATCCCCGGTGCTTACTCAAGATGAGGAAACTAGAAGATTTCGGAGGGAGTTCCGAGCGATAGCTAAATTAAAGCATCCCAACGTTATATCTGTATATGATTACGGGATCGATAGCAAGCGGAACATTCACTATTTCACTATGGATTATATAAAGGGGAGAGATCTGGGGAAGTTTTGCTCTGAGATTGCCGAGCCACGAGAGGGGAACTTCCTATCGGATGTTCAACTCGAAAGATTGATCAACGTCTTCATCCAAACTAGTAAAGCTCTAAGCTATGTCCACTCCCAGGGAGTTATCCATCGCGATATCAAGCCAGGGAATATTATGGTCAACTATGAGAATGTAGTCAAGCTGATGGACTTCGGAGTGGCTAAGGTAGTCGATGCCTCGCTCCGTTTGACACGAACAGGCACTATTATGGGAACAACCTTCTATATATCTCCTGAGCAAGCTCAGGGGCATGGGGTCGATTTGCGCTCCGATCTCTATTCGCTTGGTGTAGTTCTCTACGAGGCTTTGACGGGAAAATTGCCCTTCGAAAGTGATGATCCTTTCTCGGTGATCTTTATGCACGTGGCGGAGATGCCGCTCGAGCCTCGTAGGCATAACCCTGAGGTCCCCCGAGATTTGGAGAGAGTTGTTCTTCGCCTGATGGAGAAGGATCCAGCCGATAGATATCAATCTGCTGGCGAGCTAATCACTGCCTTAGAGGAGTGCAGACCTGGGGTTAAGATATCGGCAGAGGCGATCTCCGAGACGGGAATAACGACTCCGAAGGTAGCGAGACCAGATCAGATATTCAGAGCGAAGTTGATCGGACGAGATGAGGAATTAGAATCGATCAAGAAGTGCTTAGAGCGAGTTTTAAAGAGAAATGGAGAGCTAGTTATTATTGGAGGAGAGGTGGGTATCGGTAAGACCAGATTAGTGGAGGAGCTATTCAATTACGGACGTCCGAAGGGATTAAAATTCATCACTGGAACTTGTCATGAGGAAGAAGGATCTATATCCTATCAACCATTTATCGAGTTGCTTAGGCAGTACTTCCGCGATGTTAAATTATATCAAGATATCGAAGCAGTCCGAGTAGTAGTAAAGGGATTAGAACCCGAACTTATCAAGTTTGTCCCCGATCTCTCTCAGATGGTTACCGAGGTTGTTCCCAGTGTGGAGTTACCTCCAGAGCAGGAAAAGAGCAGATTATTCGATTCGATCTGTCGATTTCTGATAAATGTATCCGAGCGAAATCCTCTGTTGCTTCTTCTCGATGACTTACAGTGGGCAGATGAGATGACTCTGCAACTTCTCCACTATGTAGCTCGTAATATCAGGAATAGTCGCGTTCTTATCTGTGGCACCTATCGAGAGGAGGAGAGCATCGGTAAACATCCCTTAGTTGAGCTAATGCGTCGAATGAGCAGAGAGAGGATATGCCAGAAGATCACCCTCGAGCGCTTATCCTTGAGTGAAACTCGAGAGATGATTTACTCCCTGTTGGGAACTGGAGATTTGTCATCTGACTTCGAGGTGGTAATTTATGAGGAGACGGAGGGGAATCCCTTCTTTATCGAGGAAGTGATAAAATCATTGGTTCAGGAAGGGGTATTATATCAACAACACGGCGTATGGAGGAAGCGGTTGGATACAGGGAGGATCGAGATACCTTCCACTATAACCGATGTAATTGGAAGAAGGTTAGGACTGCTGGATGAGGAGAGCCGAGAGGTTTTAAGTTTAGCCGCATTGATCGGGAAGAAGTTCGATTTCGATGTGCTGATGGAGTTGAGCGGAAAAGATGAGGATGAGCTGTTGGATCTGATAGATGAGTTATTACGGACTCAATTGATAAGAGAGGACGAGGTGTCACTTGGTGATAGATACCTCTTCGCCCATATAAAGATGAGAGATGTGCTATATGAGGAGATAAACAAGAGGAGAAGAAGGAGATTGCATCGGAAGGTGGGAGAAGTTATTGAGCAACTGTGTGGGGATGAAGTAGAGGAGTATATCGG
>CAZSTA010000226.1:0-5625 GCA_964609495.1 uncultured bacterium
TTAGCTCATTTACTGGCCTATTCCACCCAAATGATCTTCCAAAATCTCCGTGAAGCATCTTCCACACCCATTTGATATACTGAAGATGCATAGGCCTATCTAAATCATACTGTTTTTTCAGAGCAGCAATTTGGGCTTCATCAACACGGGTGCCTTGCGATTCCAACAACATTACGTAGGAAGTCAAATAATCACCGGGAGGAAGTTGAATAATAATAAAGGCAACCACAGATACTACCAGCAGGACAACGATCATATAAAGAATTCGACGAAGGACATAAGATAGCATCTTTATCCCCTCGATAGAATTTCTGCCCGGCAAGATACGGAAAGCCGGGCAGAAAATTTAGCTCTAATTACTCTTGCTTGAGGAAGAATTGTTCGGGATGATAAGGATAGAACCATAACTCATCCCAAACCCAGGCGCCTTTTTCTGGGATATTGCGCAAATTATTCTTAGCTATAATAGGCTGAGGAGCCATACCCACAACCCCAATTGTCCAGAGATTCTCAGCCTGGGAGCGCAATATATTTTTGCCCCACTCTACATCTAGGGTTTCCTGCCACTTTTCCCACCACTCGAAAAGTTGCTTTATGTCATCAGGGGGCTCTTCGCCTTCTGCTCCTCCGGTCTCATACCATTGCGCCCATAGTGGACACCAATCCCTATCATCTCCCACGCCGGGAACAAACCACCTACGATCCAGAGGACCAAAGCAATCGACACTTGCATCTCCGTGCCATAGAGCCATCGGAGATAAATTCGCGCGATATTGCGTTCCGACTAGCGTTCTGGTGCCTTCTTTTAACTTTACATCAATACCGACTCTCCCCCAGTATTCCACCACTAGCTCAGAAACTTCCCTCTTTGGCGTCTCACTTTGGAAGAAATTAAACGTCCAACCTAACTTCTTGCCATCGGGACGCAGACGATATTCGCGGTTTTCATCCCACTTCAGACCCATCTCATCTAGAAGAGCATTAGCTTTGTCGGGATCATGTTCAGCGTAGGCAGTGGCAAATTCTGGCTCAATATACTTAGAGCCATCTATGAAGGTCATCTGGCGAGGAACTCCTAACCCAAAGAAGATAACATCGTTAATCTCCTCTCGATCAATGGCTAAGGACAAAGCTTGGCGGAATCTTAAATCTCGGAATATATCCCGTAGAACAGTATCCTCCTCATAGGTCATATTGACCTGATATACAACTTCTGAGCCCTTACCACTGCTCCATAGAAGCACTCGGTAATCGCCTTGCTCTGCGTTCTCCTTATAAAGAGGATAGTTCAGCACGCTGGTATTAAAGCCTGCGCAGTCAAGCTCTCCACTTACTATCTTGGCATTATACATCTCTACGTTCTCGACTTTTTTAATGAGGATTTTGTCGATATAGGGAAGTTGGTTTCCAGCGGTATCTACCTTCCAGTAGTAGGGATTCCTCTCGAAAGTGCTTATATCCGTCCCATACTTTGCAAGATAGTAAGGAAGGACAGTAGGAAGATCAGGATTTTCCAGTGGTTGACCGCACCAGGAGCGTCTCTTATTCTCAAATAACTGATACCAATAGTCGAGTCCCGCGTCCTTGGCCATCTCCTCCAGCTCCTCTATAGGAGCGTATTTAGGATGGAATTGCTTTAGATAGTGTTTAGGCTCTATACCATACATCCAATGAGCAAGCTGGAGCAGTATAGCCGCGTATGGCTCGGCGAAGTGGAGGGACACCGTATAATCGTCTATCTTCTTTACTTCCATTGGTTCATCACCTGGAGACCACTGCTTGGGTAAGACAGGGGTGAGATCCTCGTTCAAAATAATATCCTCATACCAGAACATAATGTCATCCGCGGTGAAAGGCTCCCCATCTGACCACTTCATTCCCTTCCTTAGATGTATGGTTAAAGTCTTTTTATCCTCAGAAAGCTCGTAAGCCTTCGCCACACCGGGAACTATAGTTGAAAGATCGTAATCTATACGAAACAAATTGTCCAATCCCAGCAGACTTATACCATCTCCCCAATAGCCAAGATATACCCGAGCTAGATAGAGTGTTCCTCCATATTGACCGGTCTCCTCCACGGGCTCAATCACCATTACGTCCTCGGGCAATCTCTCTTCCAAGGCAGGAAGTTCCCCCGCTGCTACAAGTTCTGCCAGCATCGGGGCTTCATTGAACTTCTCCGGTAGTGGGCCAGTTTCGACCCCTCTAGGAGTGAATATAGGACCTTCCTCCGCTGATACTACTGAAGATACAACTAGGATAACCGCTAAGCAACTAATAAGTAGTAAACCTCTCTTCACTTCTCTTCCCTCCTTTGTAAAATTGAATTTTTGAGAATCTCATCTTTTGCTCGTCTTTATATCTCTTCTAAGTTATGCGGAAAAAATCACCTCCTTCATACTATAATTATACAGTACCTCTAGCTTTGACGAAGAACTCTTGTAGAACTAAGGTATCAGCATCCTAATTCCAGCTCTAAAACAAAATATGTTTAACTTAATTAAACTAATTTCACTATATCATAAAGCCTAAAAGATGTCAACCTCTCATTAATCTTTGACAAATAAAATAGGATATAGGATCACCAACTCACGAATTCATTCATTGGGTTTACATATCCTATATCCCCCTTAATATCCTTAATAATTACTGAAGAGAATCACAATAAATTCAAGAAATAAATCATTTATCCTCCTCGACTTTCATATCTAATACGAGGATCTACCCAAACCAACAGAAGGTCAGAGACAAGGGTCCCTATCACTGTCAAGAAAGTCAGGAACATAATAGTGCTTCCCGCTAAAAACATATCCTGACTCATCAAAGCTCGAAAAAGCAGAGGACCCGTAGTGGGCAGACTAAGGACTATCGCCGTGAGAGTTTCCCCAGAAACAATAGCCGGAAGGGTCCAACCTATAGTGCTTATTATAGGATTAATCGCGACCCTCACTGGATACTTGAAGAGAAGGGTCCTCTCCGCCACTCCCTTAGCCCTAGCGGTGATGACATATTGTTTGCGAAGCTCATCCAATAGACATCCCCGCATAACTCGAATGAGACCAGCGGTGCCCGCCGTGCCAATAACTATTATCGGAATGGGAAAGTGTTTTAGCATATCCCAAATTTTCGCGAAATTCCAGGGGGCTAACTCATACTCCGGGGAGAAAAGACCGGTCACACTGAGTCCAAGATATTTGAAGAAGACAAACATCAATATCAAAGCCAGGAGGAAGTTAGGAGTAGCCAGGCCGATAAAACCAAATACAGTGAAGGTGTAATCACCAAGAGAATACTGATGAGTAGCTGAATAAATCCCGATAGGAACGGCGACGATATAGACGAAAACAAGAGTAGAAAGCGATATCATCACCGTCAATGGCAATCGCTCAGCTATTAGATCTCTCACTGGTTTATTCCATTCAAAGGACCTCCCAAAATTCCCGTGAAGCATTTTCCACGTCCACATAAAATACTGTTGATACATCGGTAAATCCAAGTAATATTGTTTTCTCAGGGAGGCAATTTGTGCTTCGTCAATATCCTGGCCTTGGGTCCTTAATTGCATTATATAAGAGGTTAAATAATCACCAGGGGGAAGCTGAATAATAACGAAAGCAACGATAGAAATCACGAATAGAATAATAAACATATAAAGAACTCGGCGAATAATATATGATGTCATCTTTTAACCTTCCTATATATGAGGACTTCTGTCCCAAAACAGGACAGAAGTCCTCGTGAATTAGTCTTAACTACTCACTCTTGAAGAACCACTGCATTGGATATACGGTTTTGTCCCAGTTAGGACCATCGCCATACAGTGCTTCCTCGACGACATTTCTCAGATTGTTCTTCGCCGCTACAGGAGCTGGAGAGTAACCTACAGTGCCAATGATAACCAGTTGCTCGGAGAAGAAGTCCCATATCTCCCGAGCTAATCGCTGGTAGTCTTCATCAGTCGTAGCAGTATACCATTCATCCATCGTCTTCCACTGCTCCTTCCATTCCTCTGGTGGCTCTTCTCCTTGCTCTCCTCCCGTGTCACGCCATAGACCCCACTGGACCGCATAACCCATCTCACTTCTGGGATTGAACTTGGTAGCCCGAGGTATGTAACAGCGAATCTCCTCCATACGATCTGAGTGCCACAAACCTACATCCAATTCACCTGCCGCGTATCGTGTCCCATGAAGCGAACGTTGCACTGTCTTAGGAATCACATCGACTCCACACGCTCCCCAATACTCCTTCACTAACTCAGTAACTTTGGTAACCGCGGGGAACAATCCTTCGACTATCTCTATAGTCACACCTAGGCGTTTGCCGTCAGGTCTTAGACGATACTCATGCTCTGCATCCCACTTAAGTCCCATCTCGTCTAAGAGGGCATTAGCCTTATCGGGATCATACTCAGTGTAAGCTTCTCCCCATTCCTCTTTGTAGAAGCTACAATCAGGAGAAACTGTCGATTGGATTGGGACAGCCAATCCGAAATAGGCAGCTTCATTAATCTCATCCCGATCGAGCGCTATGGACATCGCTTGACGGAATCTAATATCCTGGAAGATCTCCCGCAGAACAGGATCAGGATGATTTAAGTTGAAGGCATACTGTATCACTTCAGCTTCAGCAAGTTTCCAGGTCAGAACACGGTAATCGCCTTTCTCGGCATTCTCCTTGTAAAGGGGATAGTTCTCCAGCTTTAACATCATTCCGCTGAAAGTTAGCTCTCCTGCTACTGTCCTCATATTGACCATTTCCGCATCGGCCATAGTGGTAACCACTACCTTGTCAATATAAGGAAGCTGGTTTCCAGCAGTATCTACCGCATAGAAATAGGGATTCCTGGTCCACACTCGAGCGGTAGTGGTGACTTCCTCGAGCATCCAGGGAGAGACTACCGGAACACCAACATGATCCCAGGCTCCCCAGCCCATACTCTTGTGGAAGTTAAAGGCTTGCCACCAGTGATCATAACCCTCATCTTGAGCTATCTTATCTGCATCGGGATTATACTTTATGTGCCACTTCTTTAGGTAATGCCCAGGATCGTAGAAGAGGTTCTGAACAGTCTGCCAGTTGGTCATCATACCGATAATGGGGGGATATGGCTCAGGAAGGTGTATCCGTAAGGTATAATCATCTACCTTCTCAAATTCCGGGAACTCCCCCTTTATATTCCACCAACTAGGTGGTCCTGCGGGAGAAAGCTCCTCATTTAACGCCTCATCTTCCCACCAGAACATTATGTCATCGGTGGTGAAGGGATGTCCATCTGACCACTTCATCCCCTTCCTCAAGTATAGCGTAAAGGTCTTCTTATCCTCGGAAAAATCATAAGCTCTAGCTACATCAGGGAATACCTGCGTGCAGGTGTTATCCACCTGGAACATATATTGCTCTATCATCCCATGCTCGGGATCCCACATTGTAGCAGGTCCTAGGGAGGCTTCATACATCGTTCCCCCATACTGTCCGATCTCCTCTATCGGCTCCACCACTAAAGGCTCCTCAGATACTCTCTCCTCTACCGGGGGAAGCACTCCGGCTTTCACCATTTCTGCTAACATAGGTGCTTCACCATATTTCTCTGGTAGAGGACCAGTTTTCATCCCTGTAAAGGTA
>CAZSTA010000227.1:0-5564 GCA_964609495.1 uncultured bacterium
TATGTTTCTGACTTTTTTGACGGTGATAGGAACTCTTATCTCTGATCTGCTGTTGGTTTGGGTAGATCCTCGTATTAGATATGAAAAGCGAGGAGCTTAAAATTTATTGTGATTTTTCCCTCTCAAGAGGTTGACATTTTTGAGAATGTGTGATATAGTAGTAACGTATAGTACACTTAATATGTTTTGTGGTGGAGTTGTGAACTTCACTTAGCTATGAGGTTGCTCTATTATCATAGTTGTAGCTATACCCATAGGAATCTACTCAGCTACCCATCAGTATTCTTTTGGTGATTACACCTTTACTGTATTTGGTTTTGCTGGCTTGGCTACCCCTAATTTTCTCCTGGCCTTGATATTAATGTTTATCTTTTTCAAATATTTTCATATTAGTGTGGGTGGTCCTTTCTCGCAGGAGTATGAGTTGGCTCCCTGGAGTTTAGCGAAATTCGTCGATCTGTTAAAGCATCTCCCTATTCCCGTAATAGTGGTTGGTACAGCTGGCACAGCCAGTCTCATTTGAGTTATGCGAGGATGTCTATTGGATGAACTTCGCAAACAGTACGTCATCACTGCTAGGGCTAAAGGAGTGGCGGAGAGGACCCTTCTCTTTAAGTATCAAGTGAGGGTCGCGATTAATCCCATAATAAGCACTATCGGCTGGACACTTCCGGCCATCGTCTCTGGGGAGGCTATTACCGCGAGAGTTCTTAGTCTGCCCACTACAGGACCTCTGCTTTTTCGGGCCTTGATAAGCTAGGATATGTATTTAGCAGGAAGCACTATTATGTTCCTGACTTTTTTGACGGTGATAGGGACCCTTATCTCTGATCTTTTGTTGGTTTGGGTAGATCCCCGTATTAGATATGAAAAGCAAGGAGGATCTTAAGTGGCTACAATAGAGGAAAAAATTAGCGCTGGAGAAATTACTGCTGAAGAAAGATACTATATGGCCTCCCAGTGGCAGCTTATGTGGCGAAAATTTATAAAGCATAAGTTGGCTATTTTGGGGGGAACTATATTAATCATCTTTTATTTTGTGGCTATATTCTGCGAGTTCTTCTCTCCTTATGATATATATAAACGTTACACAAAATATATCTATTGTCAATCTCAGAGGATCCACTTCTTTAGTGAAGAGGGCTTTCATCTTCGTCCCTTTGTTTATGGGCTACATAGGGAGGTTAATCCAGAAACCTTTCGCAGGATATATACTGAGGATAGAAGTGTGAAATATCCGATCTACTTCTTCGTCCACGGTGATGAATATAAATTCTGGGGTTTCTTCAAGACAGATATTCGCTTTATGGGGGTAGAGGAGCCCGGAGTAATATTTCTCTTCGGGACGGACGATTTAGGTAGGGATCTATTTTCTCGCAATATTCACGCCGCTCGTATTTCTCTATCTATAGGTTTAGTAGGAGTATTTTTAAGTTTTATATTAGGCTGTATATTAGGAGGGATCTCGGGATATTATGGGGGAACCGCTGATATGATCATCCAGAGAGTCATAGAGTTCTTAATCTCTATACCAACCATTCCTCTCTGGATGGCCTTGAGCGCAGCCCTGCCGGCAGATTGGTCAGCCATTAAAACTTACTTCGGTATTACTATTATTCTCTCCATTGTGGGCTGGTGTGGCTTAGCCCGGGTAGTTCGGGGGAAGCTTTTGGAGTTAAGGGAGGAGGATTTCGCTATGGCCGCTAAGGTTGCCGGGGCAGGTGAGGGACAAATAATCGTAAGGCATCTTCTTCCTTCCTTCCTAAGTTACCTCATAGTGAGTTTAACCTTAGCTGTACCCGGTATGATCTTAGGAGAGACTTCTTTGAGCTTCCTAGGTCTTGGGCTTCGCCCACCAGTGGTTAGTTGGGGAGTACTACTGCATAATGCGCAAAATGTCCGTACCGTTGCTCTTCATCCTTGGCTTTTACTTCCGGCGCTTTTTGTTATTATTACGGTGTTAGCTTTCAATTTCTTAGGAGATGGCCTGCGTGATGCGGCTGATCCTTATAAGTAAAGGGGATATGAGGATTGAAAGATGAAAATAATCTCTTATTGGAGATAAAAAACCTCAAGACCTACTTTCAATTAGATGAGGGCGTCTTGAAGGCAGTGGATGATGTCAGCTTTGAGATAAGAAAAGGGGCAGTTTTAGGCGTAGTGGGAGAATCGGGCTGTGGTAAAAGTGTTACCGCTCAATCTATTTTAAGGATAGTTCCACCTCCGGGGAAAACCGATGGTGAGATCTTACTTCACCAGGATAATGAGGTTATTGATCTTGCCAAGTTAGATCCTTCAGGGGAGGAAATTAGGAGCATCAGAGGTAAAGAGATAACTATGATCTTTCAAGAGCCAATGACCTCTCTTTCCCCCGTTCATACTATAGGAAACCAGATTATGGAAGCTATTCTCCTCCACAGGGATATGAGTAGGGAAGAGGCTAGAAAGCTAGCCATAGAGATGCTCGATGACGTAGGCATTTCTAGTCCAGAGCAGATGGTAGATGATTATCCTCATCAGCTTTCCGGTGGTATGCGCCAGAGAGCTATGATCGCCATGGCCCTATCCTGTAATCCCAGCCTCCTCATCGCTGATGAACCTACCACAGCTTTGGATGTTACCGTTCAGGCTCAGATTTTGGATCTGATGAGGCACTTACAGGAGGATTTCGGAATGTCTATTATGTTTATTACTCATAATTTAGGTGTTATCGCGGAGATGGCTGATGAGGTAGCAGTTATGTATCTGGGGAAGGTGGTAGAGTATGCTGATGTAGATACTATATTTCATAATCCTAAGCATCCCTACACGATAAGTTTATTAAGATCTATTCCTAAGGTGGGCAGAAAAGCAAGGATTCGCCTTGATACTATTAAGGGGACAGTACCTCTTCCCCTTGAGCTTCCTGAAGAATGCTCATTTTATCCCAGATGTTCTGAGGCTATGGAAGGCGTCTGTAACGCGGGCATTCCTCCTTTAGTTGAGATAGAGGGAGGACATAAGGTGAGATGCTATCTTTACACATAGTATTTGACAGACAATAATTTCTGCTTAAATTTGTGACAAAAATGCTTACTTATCTTGAAAGTAAGAGCTAAAGATAAGGACAGAAGGAGGTGGTAATAAATAGGCTGTTAGCTGGGGCAAGGGAAAACTTTCTAAAAAGAAGTGTCGAAAGATTAGTTTTTCTTTCAAGGGCTTTCCGCAGAAGAAGGAATCAAATCTATCCAGACAAGGAGGAAAACAAGTGATCCGGAGATTAACAGTGGTTTTATTAAGTGGGGTAATATGTTTGTTGTTAGGATTGACTTCAGCATTAGCGGTAGAGTACAATGAAGCTCCCATGCTTAAAGAGAAGGTAGCTGCAGGAGAGCTTCCTCCAGTAGAGGAAAGACTTCCTGAGGAGCCCTTAGTGGTAGAGGTAGTGGAAGAGATTGGCCAGTATGGTGGCACGCTCCATATGCTTACTCCTGTACCTAATGATATGGATGATTGTGACACCTTCAACGAACAGTGTGTGCTTCGTATGTCTCCTGGTTTGACAACTATAGAGCCTAATATTGCCAAGGGCTGGGAGTTCTCAGAAGATGCGAAAACCTTAACCTTATTTCTCCGCAAGGGAATGAAGTGGTCGGATGGAGCACCTTTTACCGCTGATGATGTAATGTTCTGGTATGAGGATGTCGTTTTAAATGATGAGCTTACCCCAGTTAAGCCAGGAGACTGGTCTCCTGGGGGAGAGCTGATGAAGGTGGAGAAGATAGATGATTGGACAGTTCAGTTGCGCTTTGCTGCCCCCTATGCAGTCGCAACTCTAATGTTAGCTCACTCCTGGGGGATGCCGAGTTCCTTCTTTTACCCCAAACACTATCTGAAGCAATTTCACCCTAATTATGTTCCCATGGAAAAGCTCAAGGAAATGGCAGAAGAAAGAGGCTTTGACCACTGGTACGAGCTCTTTAGGGAAAGATCCAGACATGATTCTGGGGTGCCCTTAGACAATCCTGATTATCCTGTGGTCAATCCATATTATCTTAAAGAGAAGACGCCAGGATATTGGTCCTTAGAGAGGAATCCTTATTTCTGGGCAGTGGATACCGAGGGGAATCAACTTCCATATATTGATGGGATTTTGCTTACCCTGGTTGAAGATAGGGAGATGGTCGCCTCCAAAGTAGCCACTGGTGAAGTCGATTGGGCAGCCAAGGAGACAGCTCTGAAGGATTATCCCCTTTACATGGGAAATGAAGAAAAAGGCAACTTCCGGGTAATTCTGTGGAAGTCTATTTTCGGAGGAGATTGTGTCTACCAATTTAACCAAACCTATAAAAAAGATCTTGTCCTGCGGGATATATTACGGGATTTGAGATTCCGTCAGGCTTTATCTCTGGCCATTAATCGGGAGGAGATTAATGAGGCTCTTTACTTTGGAAAAGCAGTTCCTCGTCAATGGACAGTTATCCCGGCGTGTAGCTATTACGAGGAGGAATTTGCTGAATCTTATGCGGAATACAATCCAGAGGAAGCTAACCGGCTCTTAGATGAGATGGGTTTGGATAAAAGAGATGAAGCTGGTTATCGCTTGAAGCCAGATGGCAAAAGACTGGCCTTTACCATTGAGTATTACCCTATCGAGTCACCTAAGACTCCTATCTCCGAGATGGTAAAAGAGTATTGGGGAGCTGTTGGGGTTCAAGTATCCTTAAAGGAAATTAGTGGAGAGTTAAGCGCAATGCGTTATCCGGCAAATGAAGTTGCAGTTGGGGCCTGGCACGGAGACGTAACTACAGATATTCTCTTTCCTATTTTTCCTTGGCAGTATGTCCCCTATGCGCTGCACTGGGGAACTACCTTCTGTCCATTATGGGCTCAATGGTATAACACCGGAGGGGAAGAAGGCGAAGAACCTCCCCAAGAGGTAAAGAACCTTTACAAATGGTGGGAGAGCTTAAAGGCCACTACGAATGAAGAGGAAAGGATCGAGCTGGGGAAAAAGATTTTGCGTTCCCAGGCGGAAAACTTATGGTGCATTGGTGAGGTAGGCTGTGGTCCCATCCCTGTTATAGTGAGAAGTAATTTGCGGAACGTTCCAGAAGAAACATACTATGGTTGGGATACTCTTTTTGGTTATTACGTTCATCCCGAACAATTTTTCTTTAAGCAGGATTAGGTAGAGGAATATAGGTGGGGAGGCTTCTACGTATAGAACCTCCTCACCTTATAGTAAGGACATTGAAGTAGAGCTTTATGGAGGTCTATTAGTTTCATATAGTCAACAAAAAAACATCAAGGAGGTAGTAAGTTGAACGGGATAAAGCCAATTGACGTGAAGGTGAACATCAAGCCTGTATCAAACCAACTTATCCACAGCGCTTCGTATGAGGGGCCATGCCGAGTTGGGGAGAGAGAGAACTTGACGCCAGAAGCCGATAGGCGAAGAGGCGAGAGGCAATTCGATATGTTTGTAGAGAATATAAAGAAAAATCTGCGTCCCGATGTGGAACTTATGGAGCCGGTCTATATAGAGTGGGGCGACGATTTCGTGATTCCTGAAAGTGAGCTCA
>CAZSTA010000228.1:0-5560 GCA_964609495.1 uncultured bacterium
GACTATCGAGGGGTTATTCACTGCTATGGCAGCTTTTGGCACTATCAACACCAAACAGGAAGACTACCGATTTTTAAGCTGTATTTGGAGTTAAATGTAAGGATCTGGAAGGTGCTTATTTTTACATAAAATCTCCCTTGTTTCTATCGATTCGCCGATCGGGTTGGTAGTTGGGAACAACCTCCTTCAATTTCTCAATTATCTCCTCCACCTTCATAGTATTAGCTAGTTCCTCTAATTCCTCCAATCTATCCTCAAGATCAGAGCTTCGCTTGTTATCATTCGATCTGGCTAAGAAGATCTTCTGATGAGCTGTGCGAGAGATCTCCTCATCAACAGTGGTCAGCTCCTCCAGAAGTTTCTCTCCTGGTCTGATCCCGGTGAACTCTATCCTAATATCCTTATCAGGAGTATAGCCCGATAGCTTGATCAAGTCTCGTGCTAGATCGAGGATCTTCATCGGTTGCCCCATATCCAAGATGAAGATCTCTCCTCCCTCCCCCATAACACTAGCCTGAAGGACCAACTGAGCCGCCTCAGGGATCGTCATAAAGTAGCGCACCATCTCTGGGTGAGTAACGGTGACTGGACCTCCGCGAGCTATCTGCTTCTTAAAGACGGGGACCACACTACCATGGCTTCCTAAAACATTGCCGAAGCGAACGGTGATGAACTTTGCCTTATCCTTCTCTGCCAGATATTGGACTATCAACTCAGCAACTCTCTTGGAAGCTCCCATAATACTCGTTGGATTCACCGCTTTATCCGTGGAGATCATCACGAACTTCTCTACCTCATATTCGATCGAGAACTCCGCCAAGGTCTTAGTCCCGATTATATTATTCTTAACTGCCTCCTCTGGATTTCGCTCCATAAGAGGGACATGCTTATAGGCTGCCGCGTGGAAGACCATAGTGGGGCGATGGATGTCGAAGATCTTCCTCAGCTTGCTCTTATCCTGGATATCTCCCACAATCGGAAGTATCGACAGATCATGGCTATAGGGTCTAAGCTCCAGGTCTAGTTGATAGAGATCGTTCTCCCCCTGATCCAATAAAATCAACTGATCAAGCTTAAACCTGACCAGTTGCCGACATAACTCCGAGCCGATAGAACCTCCCGCCCCGGTGACCAAGATACGTTGTCCCCTTAAATCAGCCGCGATCCTATCGAGATTTATATCAACTTGCTCGCGGCCCAGAAGGTCTTCGAAGTGGACTTCTCGAACATTGTTTAAGGTGGCTTTGCCGTTCATCAACTCATAGACGCTAGGGACGATCTTGAAGCCGGCTCCAGTCTCCTCGCAGATGGTAGCTATCTCTCTGAGCCCTGGCCTGCCTACCATCGAGGGCATAGCCACTATTATTTCATCCACCTTCTTATTTCGAACTACCTGAGGGATATCATGTCTAGTGCCTAATACTTTGACTCCGTGAATATACATCCCTTTCTTATCCGGATTATCATCGATGAAGCCCACTGGTTCATATCCTAACTCTCGATGCTTCCGCATATCCCTCAGGATCCTCTCCCCCGAATCCCCTGCTCCGACGATCAAGGTGCGTTTGGGAAATTTTACTCCTCCCTTTACTCCTCTCTCCTCTATTATCCTCCACCAGAATCTAACTCCTCCAATGAGGAGAATATTGAGGATCCAATCGATGATCAACACCGATATAGGATATTTAAAACTAGTCAAGGCTAAAGCTGGAATCGATATTATAACAGAGCTTATAGTTACCGCTTTGGATATAGTGATAAGAGCGCTAACGCTTGCATACTGCCACATCCAGCTATATAGTCCTAAATAGTGATAGACAAGTATGCGAATTAAAATAATGAGAAAGAACAGCTCCCAAAATTGATATATAGCTGTTCCAGGAATTTTACCTTCGAATCTAAGCAAAAAAGCCGATATATTGGCGGTGCTAACAAGTAGAATATCGAGAATAACTAAGAACAAACCAGTTCGGCTTTTAAACATAATCTCGCCTCATAGTTAATATCTTAAAAGCACCTATTATAGCCTTTATCGTCCTCTCCTAAAGTGTAATTCAAGTATATCACAGAAATCAGGATATGTCAAGAGTATCTCTTTTGATAGGCGTAGATTGTAACTATTCCTAAGAGTATAAATATAACGATATTTAGGATTAATTTAAGCACATAGATAGGAACTCTCAACTTTATTTCTCTCTCCATCATAGCTTGAGAGGGGAATAAATATTTAGTAGGGATTACATAATCTCTTCTATCATTTGGGGGATGCCAAGATATAGCTAAACGGCTTGTTCCCATTGAATTGGAATATTTAATATATGCTTTATAAAATTTCTTTTTTAACTTGACTATACTCAAGAGAGGTTTTACCTTACCTGTTCCAGTTTCCCTACTCTCGCCTTCTATGGTTTCAAATATTGGTTGATCATCCAGATAGAAATTAACCCCCCCTTTAGGATCAGCTTTAAATATATATTCGCCGTCCTCGGGAACCAGAAGATATCCCCTCCACTCCGCGCTGAAAGGGAAATGTCTCAAAGGTTTCACTATATTCGGTTGTTCGGATAACTTATCCCTGGTATCCCAGTCCTCTTCTCGAGCATAGATCTGAAAGCTCTCGACCTTCGAGAAATCCTTTATATCGGTGAAAGAAGATAAGGGGATTAAAGCTTGGGCTTCACCTATCTGGGAGGAGATATCCATAGATATTAGGGGGGTGATAACTATAGAAAATGGATCTCTCTCGATCTCGCGCAAAGATTTCATATCAAAGGGATTATAAACCTCAATGATATCCTGAACATCCCCCCAATCATCCTCCCTAGCATATATCCTGAGGTACTCGATATCTTCCCAATCCCTTATCCCAGAGAAATCCTTTAGCGGAACTGATACGTATATCCTCTCCTCGGGGGATATCTCCTCCTTCCAGTCATTCTCTCTAGCGTATATCTGGATATACTTTAATCGACTCAGATCGAGGTTAAAATCCTTCAGAGAGATCAAAACTTCTATCTCCCCAACTTCACGTCGAGGATCTGGCTTCGCATAGTTATAGATTAGGGCGGTGTGTTCGCCCTTATCATCAGCAAGGGCGATGCGAGGCGATAATCTGAAGAGGGAGGAAAACTTCAGGGTGAGTTTGAGATATTTATATTCGGGGGCCTCTAAGGAGGAAGGAAGCGGAGATTCCACGAAATCTCTTTGTAGCACATTCCACTTATCGGGTTGAACTCCATCGTTATAAAACATCCACTTGAGGGAGTGTTTGCCATCCTTTGTCCATTCCTTGCTTACAGTAACCTCTGAGGATTCATTCCAGCTCCAACTTTCGGGGATAGAATCCCCTTCAAAATCATCTAAGACTAGCTTAGATATACCATCCTCCTTTACTAACTCGATAGCGTCAACATAGATCGGGGTGCCAGCTTTCGCCTCGAAGAAGAGAGTGGCTTTGCCCTCTGGTGAGATATAAGGATCTTGCATACCGATAAGGGTTTCATTAATACTCAGGGGTTGAGCTTTCCCCTCCTCCATATCCCCCAGTTCATCTGACCCTCTGCCTAATTCGATCCGCAAGGGACTTCTGAATTCCGAGTCCTTCCTCATCTCAAATCTCAGATAATCGTAATCGGTTAAATCCAAACCTAGATCGTGCTTCTCAACGGAGTTCCATTCGTTAGGAGGATAGCCATCGTTATAGAATATCCAGCGCAGGGAATGTCTGCCATCTCCAGGCCAGATCTCGGCGATAGAAAGCTCTCCTAAGCCCTCTCTATATTTCCAATCAGGAGATAACTCCCCCTCGAAATCATCCACTATAAGTGGTGGCTTTTCTGGATTCTGACTTATAAAACGGATATTATCAAAAAAAATTGGGAGCCCGATCTTCCTGCCTAAATTCACATAACTGGCTTCCTTATTATTTGTAACTAGCTGGACTCGAAAGGGCTTTTCCCATCGATCGTCTGCCTTTAGCCTGAAGGTCAGATACCCTCCCTCCGACATATCCATATTTAAATTATCCTTAGCGATTAGGTTTATCTCATTCGGGATCTTCCCATCATCATAGAAGACCCAATGCAAGGAGGATTTCCCCTTACCAGCCCAACTCTCGTCGATCCTCAATTTGCTCAACTGCTTTTTCCATCGCCACTGCTTTGATAATTCACCACCCTCGAAATCATCTATCACTATCGGATTAAGCGATAATTCAGCATCCCTCCTAAGATATTCTATATCATCTATAAATATAGAGGTATCTATGGTAGAAAACCAACGAAAATCGATCTTCGGATCTACTCTGGTAAGCTGTGGCTCTCCCTCCCAGGAAGCATTGGGATAATAACTTCCCCTCAAGCCGTTGACCTTAGTAACGTTCAAGATAAGGAAGATGGCAAAGGCGATCAACACTATTGTGACTAATAGGGATATCGGTCTATTTTTGAAGTAATCGATCAAACGTGTATTCCGCATATCTATTGCATTTCGATCTTATGAGTTTGTCTTCTCCTTCCTGACTTGAATAAGGATATCTCTTATCTCATCCAAGAGGGGTTTTAGCTCCTTCACTTCTGCCAGAGTAAGCTCATCTTCTAGCTTCATAACCTCGTTAAATGTATCTATAGCCCTTTGAGTATAGACTGGCCCTCTTTGGGCTACAGTCCCCAGATACCAATCGATCATTCCTCCCCCGTAAAGAACCCTTATCTTCTGAGTTAGGTTAAGTGGACTGTTCAACGCCCCGTCATAGGCTGCCATAGCCTCTTCGAAAAGACGTTCCTCTCGCAATAGATCTCCCTTTTCTATAACTCCGGCCGCCATAACCTCGCGATATAGCTTCTCCAGCTTCTCCGCCCTTTCAACAGGAATATCGCGTAATATCTGGAGCGCACCTTCCAACTCGTCGAGATCGTTATTTAGCAGCCCTAAAGCGAATTTACTCCTAGCCCAATAGATACGCTTATTGGGGAAATCTACGGGAACACTTCTTCTTTCCTCCTTCAATTTCTCCAAAAGCTCGATCCCTTTGGCGAATAGGGTCTCCGCTTGAGAGAAGTTGAACTCTTTGAAATAAGAGACCGCGTCATCTATGGCCTTCGCCGCTTCTGCTCTATCCCGTTTGACATCAGCGGACTCGAAGTATTCTATCGCCAGCGAAACTCTACCTATAAGTCCTTCCTTCTCGGCTTTTAGCTCGATCTTATTATCCCCCTCCTTCAATTCGACCTCAAAGGCGAACTTCCCCTCATCCAGATGGATAGTTTCAGAACGATCGTCTATCTTAACATCTAAGGAGGAGATCTCGACGGGAGCAACTACTCCTTTTATCAACTGAATCTGAGTATCGGCGGTGAAAGTGCGGTCCGTAGGAAGCTCAAGCTGAATTTGAGGGGCTGTTATATCTACCACCCTGATCATAGCTATATTGCGTCCTAATTCCCTTCCCTCAGAATCTTTGAAGATAGCGATTATATTACCATCTCCCGCCTCCTTAGGGGTAAAGACCCCCGCATCTGATATCTCACCTAATTCTTCGGGATACACTTCCCAGCTAAGT
>CAZSTA010000229.1:0-5482 GCA_964609495.1 uncultured bacterium
AAAGGAAACTTTTGCAGGCAATAAAACTCAAGTGTTCTGGTAACTTTTGCTTCCAAAAAATATATAAGGTTAAAAAGTTTCCTTTTCAAGGGGGAAGATCCCTCTCCTCTAAGAAAGTGAGGTAGAGAGGGAAATGATGCGTCAACACCAAGAATTAGCTCTAAAGCAGAAAATGATCGTTACTCCTCAGCTCAAACAATCCCTGGATATCCTTCAACTTACTAATCTCGAGTTAGCTCAATATCTCCAACAGAAGATGTTAGAGAATCCAGCTCTAGAGTCAATCGAGGAAGAGGAAGAGACTGAACAAGAGGATGAGGAAGAAGACGAAGTCTCTCCTGAGTTGGGGGAGGAATGGCTGGAGTATTTTGGCCCTGACAGTGGAAATGATGAGGAGTACTATAGACCAAGCGATGATACCGCCTATGTGAGTGATATTATAGAGGACACTATATCTTACCCCAGTTCCTTCAGAGATGATTTGATCTCTCAGCTTCACTTTAAAGTTTCCTCTCCAGAGAAGATGGGACTTTTGGCTCTGTTGGTAGCTAATTTAGATGACGATGGTTATTTCCGCAAGGATATTAACGAGATGGCTAAGGATTTTGGTATTCCAGTAGATGATATAGAGAAAGGTCTTAGGCTCATCCAGAGCTTGGATCCTCCAGGGATAGCCGCTAGGAATCTAAAGGAATGTCTGCTTATCCAAGTTAAGAGATTGGGGATACCGAATGAGGTTGTCATAGCTCTCATTAGCAACTATTTGGAAGAGTTGGGGAGGGGAAAGTATAATAAGATCATAGAGGAGATGAAGATATCTAAAGAGGAATTAAGAGAAGCCCTAGAGGAGATCAAGAAGCTTAATCCTATCCCTATGTCCGGTTCCTCAGCTACAGAGCAGGGAAGCTACATAACCCCGGATGTTATAGTCAGAGAGATAGATGGAGAATGCTATGTGATGATAAACGATAACTCAGTTCCTCGCTTCAGGATAAATCCTTTTTATAGGCGAATACTCAAGGAGAAGAGAGAAGAAGGAGGAGACAAGAAAGCTTATGAGTATGTAAAGGATAGGATAAACGCGGCGGCTTGGCTCTTAAGATGTGTTGAGCAAAGACGTAATACCATCTATCAAGTGACCAAGACGATCTGTGATCATCAGAAGGACTTTTTCAAGAAGGGTGTTGAGGCCTTAAGGCCTCTCAATCTGGTGGATATCGCTGACGAGTTGGGGATTCACGAATCCACCGTCAGCAGAGTTACGAGTAAGAGCTACATTCAAACTCCACGCGGGGTGTATCCCTTCCGCTTCTTCTTTCCTACAGAGCTATCCTCAAGCGACGGGACCGGGGTCTCCTCGACCTCTGTCAAAAAGCTAATTCAGGATATAATCCAGAGTGAGGATCCCAAACATCCCCTATCCGATGAAAAAATAGCCCAGAGGCTTAAGGAGCAAGGGATAGGGATAGCTAGGCGGACGGTAGCTAAATATCGCAATGAAATGAAAATCTTATCCGCCAGACAGAGGAAAGGGATATAGAAGGGGATAACCGAGGCAAGCCCGAACTTATTTCCCCCTCACCCTATCCCTCTTCCACGAGGGGAGAGGGAACTTAAGTTCGGTTTAGAGGGTTTTTCCCTCTAAAGGAAGAAATTTTGAGGATAGATTTTCGCAGAGCCAGAGAGATTATGGTAAATGGGCAACTTAGAGCCAGGGGAATCTCCGATGAAAGAGTCATATCTGCTATGAGGAAGGTTCCACGGCATGAATTTGTTCCTTCAGATTATCAGAAGCAGGCTTATTCGGACCATCCACTCCCCATTGGCTTTGGACAGACTATATCTCAACCCTTTATGGTAGCGATGATGACTGAATATCTTCAACTTACTGGAAAGGAAAAGGTCCTAGAGGTAGGAACGGGATCTGGATATCAGGCCGCAATATTAGGAGAACTAGCAGCTTTTGTTTATACTGTCGAACGTAATGAGATCCTGGCGAAAAGGGCTGAGAAGAAGCTGGCTGAACTTGGTTATGATAACATCAAGGTTATAGTAGGAGATGGATCTCAAGGCTTGAAAGAATTTTCCCCCTACGATAGGATAGTGGTTACCGCCTTCTCCTCCTTTGTACCTCAGACCTTAAAAGAACAATTGAGCGAGGGAGGGAGGCTTCTTATCCCGATAGGAGATCCTCGCTATCAGACCTTGATCTTAGTGGAAAGGAGAGGAGAGGAGTTCATACAAAAAAGTATAACCGGTTGTGTTTTCGTCCCTCTGATAGGGGAATATGGCTGGAGATCGCAGGATAATAATAAACAACTATGAGAGTTATTGACGATACGATCATCGCTTCGGTTCAGAGGGCCAATATATTGCCCCTTACTTCCGAATGTAACCTCGATTGTTCATTCTGTAGCCATAAATTTAATCCCGCTGAGATCGAAGTCTATACCATTTCCTCCCGTCCAATTGAAGAGATAGAGGCATCCTTTGAGTTCCTATCTCCGAAAGAGAAAATAGTTATCGGAGAATCAGCCTCTAAGATCATAGAAGGAGAACCATTTCTTCACCCTAACATCAGGGATATATTAAAATCGATCAGGAGACGCTTCCCCGAAATTCCGCTTCAGATAACTACTAATGGCACTTACTTAACCAAAGATAATATAGAACTTCTTCAAGCTCTATCGCCGCTAGAGCTTTACGTATCTTTAAACAGCGATGATCCTCATAAGAGAAGTCTGCTTATGCGAGATAGGAGGCCCGAGATCGCTATCAAGGGGATAGAGCATCTAGCTGAGGCTGGAATCCCTTATCACGGAAGCTTAGTGGCGATGCCTTGGGTAGTAGGTTGGGACGATATAGCTGAGACGATTCGCTATTTAGATCGCAATCTCGCTTCTACTATAAGAGTCTTTATCCCTGGATACACCCACCTAGCTCCACCTTCCTGGCCAGAACCAGATATACTTCGCTCTGAATTATCATCCTTCGTCCTCAAGATGAGAAAGATAATAGATACACCTCTGCTCCTAGAACCTCCCCTTTTAACTGATCTCATCGCCGAGGTTGTCGGAGTTATCAGGGATTCTCCTGCCAGCGAAGTTGACATAAAGATGAGAGATAGAATAGTGAAAGTTGCGGGAGAAAAAGTTACCTCTCGTGCTGAGGCTTTCTATCGCTTAAAACGTTTGGCTGATCCAACGATGATCCTCGAACGCGAGGGGAAAGAGTTCTCGGTAAGATTAAATAAAGAAGCCGGGGAGAGTTCTGGCTTAGTATTCGAAAACGATATTGAACCTTATCTACTCGATAGCTTAGAGATGATAAAGGCAAGGTATAAACAAGATGAGGTTTGGGCGCTGGTAGCTTCCTCCAGCTCTACTATCTTGAGAAAGATTATGCAACCTCTAGGAATAGAAGTGGTAGAGGTGAAAAATAGATTCTTCGGAGGCACGATCTCCTCGGCTGGTCTCTTAGTGGTTGATGACTTTCGAGAGGCGTTAAGAGAGAAGGTAAAAGATGGTAAATATCCAGAAGTGATATTAGTTCCCTCTATAGCCTTCGATGAGAGAGGGAGGGATCTTAGAGGAGAATCTTATCTGGAGTTAGCAAAAGAGTTCGATATTATATTAGAGCTAGGGTAGTTATCTTTAAAAGCGTGAATTTTTATAGAAAATATATTTGACAAAGAGCTTTAATCTGGGTATAATATAGACAACTAAATACCAACTTAACGTGGAGGTAATGATCCTATAGTCTGTATCTGGGCACTTAGACTATAGGGGAGCCAATAGTGAAACCAGCCACTACTATATTCGTGGGTGGTATTTTTAATTCCCTCAAGCTCATTGGACTTCGTAAAACAATCTAATTTGGTAGTATGAGTGATATTTGACAAATTAAACCACCTCCCAGAGGCGAGCTCCAAAAAGGAGAAAATGAAAGTGAAGAATTTAATAATGATAATGGTTGACATTTGGAAAAATAAATCAAGAGCTATAAGGAGGTATAATATAATGAAAAATACAACAATACTAAATAGACCGATTAGTATCAGAGCCCTGTCAGTGGTGAGTCTGATATTTATCATCAGCATAGTTGCTTCTATTTCTGCTTCCGCTCAAGATAATACCTGGCTACAGACTGGGGATCTTGGAGACGAATATATACGTTCATTAGGAATTTCACCAAATTATGGTAGTGATAGCACGATCTTTGCGGGAACTACGGGAGAAGGAGTCTTCAGGTCCACGGACGGAGGAGCAAACTGGTATGCGGTTAATACGGGGTTAACAGGTTACGCTCTATATGTGTATGCTCTAGCGTTCTCCCCTGCTTATTATAGTGATAACACAATCTTTGCGGGAACTAATGGAGGAGGAGTCTTCAAGTCCACCAATGGAGGAGTAAGCTGGAGTGCATTTAATACGGGGTTAAC
The DNA here is from genome assembly GCA_964609495.1 of uncultured bacterium. GTDB lineage: Bacteria > CAZSTA01 > CAZSTA01 > CAZSTA01 > CAZSTA01 > CAZSTA01. Next base: position 4,442 of record CAZSTA010000229.1, read on the forward strand.
AGATCTAGATGTGCGGGCCCTAGCGATCTCTCCCAGTTATAGTTTGGATAGCACGATCTTTGCCGGAACTTATGGAGGAGGAGTCTTCAAGTCCACCGGAGGAGGAAACTGGAGTGCGGTTAATACGGGATTAACAAATCTATATGTGCTTTCCCTAGCGATCTCCCCTGGTTATTATGAATCGGGTACTGATAAAACGATCTTTGCCGGAACTGATGGAGGAGGAGTCTTCAAGTCCACCAATGGAGGAGGAAACTGGAGTGCGGTTAATACCGGGTTAACAGATCTAGATGTGCGAGCCCTGGCGATCTCCCCCAATTATGCCAGTGATAGCACTCTCTTTGCGGGAACTGCGGGAGGAGGAGTCTTCAAGTCCACCGGAGGAAACTGGAGTGCGGTTAATACGGGGTTAACAGATCTAGATGTGCGAGCCTTAGCGATCTCCCCTGTCTATTATAGTGATAGCACGATCTTTGTGGGAACTTGGGGAGGAGGAGTCTTCAAGTCCACCAATGGAGGAGCAAGCTGGAGTGCGGTTAATACGGGGTTAACAAAGCTATTTTTGTGTGCCCTAGCGATCTCCCCTGGTTATTATATTGATAGCACGATCTTCGCGGGAACTGTGGGAGAAGGAGTCTTCAAGTCCACCAATGGAGGAGCAAGCTGGAGTGCGGTTAATAGGGGGTTAACAAATGTGTATGCCCTAGCGATCTCCCCTGGTTATTCTACTGATCAGACTATCTTTGCGGGAATTTATGGAGAAGGAGTCTTCAGGTCCATGAATGAAGGAGGAAGCTGGAGTGCAGTTAATCTGGGGTTAACAGATCTAGATGTGAAAGCCCTAGCGATCTCCCCTGTTTATTATAGTGATGACATGATCTTTGCGGGAACTGATGGAGGAGGAGTCTTCAAGTCCATCAATGAAGGAGGAAGCTGGAGTAGTGTTGGTAATGTTAGTACGGGGTTAACAGATCTAGATGTGCGAGCCCTAGCGATCTCCCCTTATATTGCTCAGACGATCTTTGCGGGGACTCATGGAGG
>CAZSTA010000230.1:0-5420 GCA_964609495.1 uncultured bacterium
GATCTGAAATCATCACGAAGTAAAGACTTTTTGATCCCCGATTCTATATGCTTCCTTAACCTTATTTTGTCTTGACATTAAATCTAACTCTTGGTATAATTAAGTTGTGTGTGAAAACGAATTTTTCTGTATCTAATAGCGACTATAAAGTTGTAACCCCTAAGTTATCCACAGTTGTGGATAACCTTGTGAATAACCTGCTAACCCTCTCAAAATTTAGGTTTTAGAGATCATAGTAACTTAATAGAACATCACAACAAGATGAGAAATACCAAGATAAATAAGGGATATGGATTTATCCACAACTTATCCACAGCTTGTGGATAACTACCACCTCCAGAAAGGAGAAATAACTATGAAAAAGACCCTTCGGAACTTATTTTCAATACTCCTATTATCATCTGTGCTCTGTCTTATCCTGTCAACAACTGGTTTTGCTGGAGAGTCGAGTTCAACAATGTCCGGCGCCCTAAATGTATTCTCTACGCCTTCTCAGGCCAAGGTATATATAGATGGCGAGTATAAAGGTCAGACTCCTCTTATCCTCTTGTCTAAAGATAAAATACCTATTGGCAAGCACGAACTCAGAATAACTTTAGAAGGGTATTCAGATTGGGTTAAAGAAATAGAAATTATGGCCTATGAAGGGACGAATATCACTGCTAAACTGAAGAGAGCTTATAATCCAGTTGATATACTCTCACTGCCTGAAGGGGCAGACGTCTATATTGATGGGGAATATAAGGGCAAAACCCCCTTGAGCCTCTCTCTAGCCGATAAGATCGCGATAGGTTCTCACAGGGTGAAATTATCTTTAGGGGGATATAAAGATTGGGAAAAGAAAGTCCATGTTCTCCTCTCCGAGGAGAGGACAATCGTAAAAGCCAAACTTGAGAAATCGCGAGGGATGGTGGAGATATCATCTATTCCCTCTTCTGCTAAAATCTATATTGATGGAGAATATAAAGGAGATACTCCCCTATCTCTTTATGCAGAAGAGCACGTGGACTTTGGTCATCATAACCTCAGGCTATCTTTGGATAACTATAGAGATTGGTCGAAGGAGTTCGATTTTAAACTTGACGACGAAATCAAGATAGAAGCCAATCTCGTGATGCTCCCTAAATCTCCAGAAGAAGTTGATCTGACCCAATTCCTGCCTCCTAATTCTAAGATAGATAATATCAAAATCGGGAATACTGATATGGATCCCGAGGAGGAGATCGTAGTCGCTTTTCGAGTAAAAGATGAGCCGAGGGGACAATATCACCAAAGCACTCTGATGGTGATCGGCTGGGATGGGGCGACCTCCCAATATGTGAAAGCCTGGCAGACTGAGATGCGCCCTGACAGCGAATTAGGAAGCATCGCCATCTATAGACTAGACCTCCAAGACCTAGATGGAGATAGAGTAAATGAGATAGTAGCAGGCTCCAGTCCTTATTCTCACTTTCCTTTGATCTTCGTATATAAGTTTGAGTCCCCCCAATATACCCTGATAAGCAAGCCCGAGATGAGATTCGGACTCAAGGGAGTCCCAGAGCTTCTCGTAGTGGATCATAATAGACGATTCTCAAGCGATGGAAAACTTCAATATATAAGTGGAAATATCGAGAATGTAAGCGAGATGAAGGCTTATAACGTTAGGGTAATGGTCTCGATATTTGATAGGGATACTAAGGAGCTAAGATCATCCTCGGTTGCCTACATACCTGTAATAGAAGCGGAGAGCAGTACTCCCTTTGAGCTGATGTTCCCTCGGGAGATAGATAGGATAACCTACTATAAAGTGGAGGCTACCGTATCCCAAAATATCCAGATGGTTGACTACGAACATCTGAAGCAAAGGCTAGAAAAAGAGAGAGCCGCGCTAACTGTCGAAGCGAGGATAGAGGAAAAGGCTGAAGCTGAACTATCAGAGAGAGAAGAAGAGATCAAAGCCGCCTTGGAGAGACTCAAACTTGCCGAACAATATATGGAGACAGCCGCCTCGCTGAGGAACGAAATCATCAATATGAGAAGGATATTCCCTCAGAATAGAACTTATAACCCTATCTGGTGGTGGAATAGAGCTAAAGAGTTATGTGAGGTCGTGATAGCCACTGCCGGTACTCAATTTATAGCCGAGGAGGAGGAATTCGTGATCAATGCTAAAAATAGGCTAGAGGAAATAGAGGCTCTACAGAGGCAATTTGAGGAAGAGCTAATCCACTTAGGAGAAGAAGGCCTAATGTGGATGACCGAAGCTGATTATCAATAATCAGAGGAAGTCGATGGACTATGGAAGATGAGTTAGCCCTGGTATGGCGAGATATAATAGAGATAATAGAGCAGAAGATGAACAGTCCAAGCCTAGATACCTGGTTGAAGATGACTCAACCTATCTCCTTTTCCGACAATGTTATCACTATCGGAGTCCCCAATGAATTCTCCAAAGATTGGTTGCAAAAACGCTATCTAGGGCCGATTATGGATAATTTGGGGGTAAAGAATAAGAAGTTGAGCAAGGTCAAGATCGAACTAGTTATCTTCCCTTCCTTCGATTCGGAGGAGTCAAATGGCAGAAAGATAGAAATATCTTCCCGTCCAATTCAAAAGGTAGAAGTTGCCAGTCCCCTTAAAGCAAAGACAAGAACTTCTCCTCCTCTGAACCCTAAATATACCTTCGATTCCTTCGTGGTGGGAAATAGCAATCGTTTAGCTCATGCTGGAGCATTAGCCGTAGCCAGGGCTCCAGCTATCGCTTATAATCCGCTCTTCATATACGGGGGAGTGGGGCTGGGAAAGACTCACTTAATGCAAGCCATCGGGCATTATATATTAGAAAATAGTCCCCCGATGAGAGTGGTTTATATCTCTACCGAGAAGTTCACCAACGATATGATCACCTCTATCAAAGAGGATGGGATGCTGAGCTTCAGAAACAAATATCGTTCTGTCGATATCCTCCTCGTCGATGATATTCAATTTTTAGCTGGTAAGGAGAGAACTCAAGAGGAGTTCTTTCATACCTTCAATGCTTTACACGAGGATAATAGGCAGCTCGTTATCTCCTCCGATCGCCCCCCCAAGGAGATTCCCACCTTAGAGGAGCGCTTAAGATCTCGCTTTGAGTGGGGACTGATAACAGATATTCAGTCCCCAGATTTGGAGACGAGGATAGCTATTCTCCAGAAGAAAGCGGAGCAGGAGAACTTCAAAATACCCGATGAAATATTGATTTTCATAGCGGAAAGAATACAGACGAATATTAGAGAACTGGAGGGGGCTCTTATAAGGCTACAAGCTTATGCCTCTTTATCTAATAATGAGATAACTATCCCCGTAGCCAATGAGATAATAAAAAGCACCTTCGCCACCGCGACTAATATAGTTACTATAGCTAATATTCAGGAGGTAGTAGCCGCTAACTTTGATTTGACCATCTCCGATCTAAAATCAAAAAGACGCACTCAAGATATAACGTATCCTCGTCAAATAGCTATGTATCTTTGTAGAGAGTTGACCAATCATTCTCTTCCCCAGATCGGAGAGAAATTCGGAGGGAGAGATCACACCACAGTAATTTATGCCTGTGATAAAATTAAGAGTGATATGAAGAGCGAACCCTCTCTTAGAGAGAAGATACAGGAGTTAATCACCAGATTAGTATAAAGGGAAAGGAGTATATCGAAAATGAAACGTATCCTGGCACTTATGATAGCCTTACTCATAATCATAGGGATAACATTCCCGGTCTTTTCCCAAGGAGAAAAGTTATCCTATCAGGAGTACTGGTATGGGGGTTTCCTAGTCTATATATGGCAGATCATGGAATACTCAACGACTGGAGGAGTTACCTCTATAAGCGATCAGTTGTTGATAAACGAGCTAAGGGATATAATGCTCCTGATAAATTTCAACCTAGCTCAGCTCCAAGAGGGAGCTGAGTACGAGATAATAAACCTTCGACTGAAATCCCTAAACAGGAAACATGAGGATATCAAGGGAAAGTTCGAGGAGCTTCCTGAAAAATTCCAAGATGAAAATCTAAAGATAGCCTTAAATGTAGTGGAGCAGATGTTAGAAAGAACTATAGAAGCAACCGAAAGAGGAGTAACTATCAAGAAGAATGATCTAGCGAATCTATATGATGAGGCTCTAACTAGGCTCGCCCAAGCGATGATGAAGTAGGTTGTGGATAACCCTGTGGATAACTTGTGGATTAGTTGTGGATTAACTGTGGATAACGTTATAGACAAGAATTACCTGTGGATATTGTGAATAAGTTGTGGATAAAAATAGCTACTTATCCACAACTTATTCACAGGCGAAAATCAGTATTTAAGATCACTTTCAATACTTATCCCCATTATCCACAACACTTACTACTATTACTAATATATATTTAAATAAAGATAATAGTAACAGTACGCGTCGAGGAAGAAATCTAATTAAGGAGGATCATTTATGAAGATAATCTGTAGCAAAGATAAGCTCTTCTCTGGAATACAAATTGTGAATAGAGCAGTATCTAGCAGAAGTACTATCCCTACCCTGACTGGCATCCTTTTCTCAGCGGAAGAGGAGAGATTAACGCTAACCTCTACTGATATGGAAATAGGTATGGAATATTCTATACAGGCTGACATATCTGAGGAGGGAAAAGTAGTAATTCCAGCGAGGTATATAACTGATATTGTGCGAATGCTTCCTGAACAAGAGATTACTCTAACCTCTGATCAAAACAATCGAATTAATATAACTTGTGGACAAGCGTTTTTTGATATCCAAGGTATGCCAAGCGATGAGTTTCCAGTTATATCCGATATAGAGGAGAAAAGTCGCTGTTCTCTTCCTCAGAAGGTGCTTTCTGAATTGATTCGATATACCGCTTTTGCCGCCTCTAAGGATGAGGCAAGGATAAATTTAACTGGTGTCCTCTTCCTCGTGGAGAATAATGAGCTGGAGATGGTAGCAACTGATGGACATCGCTTAGCTACTAAAAAGGTGGTATTAGGGGAGGAGGAGAGTATTGGTGAATATAATGTTCTTATTCCCTCCCGAGCTTTGGCTGAGTTAAATAGGCTTCCTCTTGAAGAAGAGAAGGAGATAGAGATAGTATTTGGTGAGAATCAGATAATGTTCAGAATGGGAGAGGTAATTTTAATTTCTCGCTTGATTGAAGCAGAATTTCCTAACTATCGTCAAGTTATCCCTACTGACTTGACAATTAGGATAGTAGGTAAGGTCTCCGAGTTCTTAGCGGTGTTGGAGAGAGTGTCACTTTTAGCCAAGAGAGATTCTAACGTGGTCATTCTTCATCTAGGCGAGGATACGCTTACAGTTACCTCTAGCGATCCGGATGTTGGGCAAGCTAAGGATATAATCGAGGTGGAGAAGGAAGGAGAGGAGTTAGAGATAGCTTTTGATGCTAGATT
>CAZSTA010000231.1:0-5340 GCA_964609495.1 uncultured bacterium
GAAAATAATTACCTCTCGGATACCTAGCGATCTACCAGCCTTCTTAAAAGAGATTATAGCCACGTTAAAGGAGTAGAACGTTATATAAACATAGCTTGAAACCCCTTAATCTGACTTTGGCAGAAACAAAGGTCGATCTAGCCGAAAATAGTGAATCACAACGGGTGGCTACCCTAGTAACCACCCATTTTTCGATTCACTGCCGCTAGGAACTAACCGAGTCTACGACCTTTCCTGTCCTAGATGACTCCTGAATAGCCAGGGCGATCTTAAGAGCCTCAAAGCCATCTTCAGCAGTGATATCGGGCTTTTCATCTTTCGCAAGGCAATCGATGAAGTGTCTGCTCTCCTGAAGATAAGGATCCTCTCCAGATGGTAACTCCAAAGTTCGCCCCATCTTATCGGATATCAATTTCATCCGCAACTGACCAGCCTCATAGCTTATTCCTCCCTTAGTGCCGGTGACCCCGATCGATACCCTCTCCAGAGGTGAGGCCCAACTGCCATTAGCCAGCCCCGTTCCATTTTCGAAGGTGAGGATACTGGAGATATTAGTTTCAATCTTTATCTCGGGATTGACCTGCGCTATCTTTCCATATACCGTCTTGACCTCTCCTCCTACCCAGCGATGCCAATCTAGGTCATGGGTGAAGAATTCAACAGTCATCCCCCCACTTAGGTCGGGATCAGCAACCCAAGTTCCTACTGGAGCGAAGTAGGAATACCTATTGGACCAAGAGGTAACGAGATCTCCCAACTCACCTGAAGTGAACATATCTCTTATAGTTTTGAAAGCTGGAAAGTAGCGTAAGACATAACCCATCATCAACCTAATCCCGTTCTTCTCTACTGCCTCTAAGATTTTATTCGCCTCGTCAAGAGTTATCTCTATTGGCTTCTCGCAAAAGATATCCTTCTTAGCCTCTGCCGCCGCCACGGCATGCTCCTTATGCACAAAAGGAGGGGAACAGATATATACAGCATCAACGTCGGAATCGAGAAGCTCTTCATAAGAGGGAAAAACCTTCGTCTCATAATCCTGAGCAAAGGACTCGGCTCGGCTATTATCTATATCATATACTGCGGTTATCTTGACATTATCCAACTTACTGAGCGATTGAGCATGGACTTTAGCTATTCCTCCAGTCCCAATCATCCCCACTTTTATCATAACTCTCCCTCCTATCTTCTAGTTCTCATCTCTCATTAACTTGTTTGCTACAAGCTCCAGGGCATCTTCGAGTTCTATCGCTCTCGTATATAAAGCCGTCCCGATTATTATCCCCTCTATCCCGATCTCTTCGAGCTGAATTATATCCTTGATATCGTTCAAGGATGAGATCCCCCCAGAGACGATGACTGGAATATCAACTCCTTGGGCCACCCTCCTCAAGCTCTCCAAATTAGGTCCTCTCAACATTCCATCCCTTATAATATCAGTGAATATAATTCGGGTAACTCCTACTTTCTCCATCTCCTGAGCCAGAGCTAAAGCCTCCTTAGTAGCTACCTCCTGCCATCCTTTAATCGCCACTTTGCTCTCCCTTGCATCTATCCCCACGACTATCCTCTCCCCGAAGCTATCTACCATCCTCTTGACAAGCTGAGGATCGGATAGAGCCGCCGTCCCCAATATCACCCGCTCTACTCCCATCCGTAAAACTTTAGCGATAGTATCCTCGCTCCTAAGACCTCCTCCTAACTGAATAGGAATGTCGATCTCGGCTAATATCCTGGAGATTATGTTCAAGTTCTGTGGCTCTCCAGTGAAAGCGCCATCTAAATCTACGATGTGAAGAAATCTCGCTCCCTTATCTTGCCAGAGTCGAGCTATCTCCTCAGGCTTATCGGAGAAGACCGTCTCCTCCTCCGGCCTTCCCTGAACTAGTTGAACGCAACGTCCCCCCTTTAAATCCACAGCAGGAAAGATCAGCATCCGTTTACCAACCTCCCGAAGTTCTCCAAAATCTTCAATCCAGCTTTTTGACTCTTCTCCGGGTGAAATTGAACTGCAAAGAGATTATCCCTCCACACCGCTACCGGAAATTCATAGCCATAATCGGTAGTAGCCGCGATGACCTCCTCTTCTTCTGGGGCGATATGATAGGAATGAACAAAGTAAAAGAAGGATTCATCGGTTAGCCCCTCGAATAGCGGAGCCCATCGTTTGATGGACAATTGATTCCAACCCATATGAGGAACTTTAAGCTCGGTTCTTATCAGCTTTACTTTGCCTCTGAGAACTCCCAAACCTGCTATCCCTTCACCCTCCTCACTTCCCTCGAAGAGAAGCTGTAACCCTAAACAGATCCCTAAGAAGGGTTTCCCCTTATTTATCGTATCAAGGACTACCTCGGTCAGATTCAGCTTTCTGAGGTTGGACATTGCATCTCCAAAAGCTCCTACGCCAGGGAGCACAACTCCCGAGGCATCCTCGATCTTGGTGGGATCATTCGTAATTTCGGTGTTGTATCCTACTTTCTCAAATCCCTTCTGAACGCTCCGAAGATTTCCCGCCTCGTAATCAATTATGGCTATCAACTTTTATTTGCTCTCCATTCCGCAACTAATCTTTGTTCGCTAATTAATTTTCGATTTTTGAAGCAGAAGTTTCCTTATTAATATTAGAAAAGGTAATTTTTTTAACCGTGAGTTCTATTGACTGCAAAAAAGTTACCTTTCAGGGAAGGATTCTTTCCCCTTTACAACTGATTCAGCTCAAACTTAGTATTCATTATCAGCTCGTCCACAACCCTCCAAATCTCGTAATTCTCAGGATCAATAGCGATAATATCTAGATAGATCGGTAGAAGTTCAATACAGAGGGCTAGAGAGGAGACTTCCTCCCCCTCATTGCCTCCTTGAGCTTTCTTTTCCTCAGCCTCATCGATTAATTTTTGTATAGCCTCGTTAGCTAATTTTCTGCTTCTGGATTCTAAATCCAACCTCGTAGGATAACGATAGCACAATTCTCTCATAGTCCTTACTGCTTGAAGGTATCTTCCCCTCTGGAACATATCATCCGCTTGAGATAACCTCTCAGCGATATTATGCTCTCGTATTATCTCCTCCATCAATCTGCTAACCTCAAAATCATATCGTCCCTCGGGATCATATTGAATTATATATTCACAATAATTACGCGCTTCATCATATCGTTTCGCCTCCAGATAATATTGAGCTAGTATGAGTTTGACTTCCATATCATCTCGTCTCTGAGCTTCCAAATTTTTGAGAAGCTCAATACTTCCCTCTAAATTCCTGGCGTCCCTCTCCTGCCTCGATCTTTCTATCACTTCCCTCTTATGGACCTCATTCAACTTGAGTTGAATCTCAGGATCGGTCGGCTCGATCTGTCTTGCCTCCTCCAACTCCCGTCTAGCCTCGCTCCACTTTCCCGCATTAATATAATTATCCCCCACAGCTTTACGATAGGCGATACCGATCCTCCGCTCCAAACTGATATCATCAGAGGCTATATCTGGTAACTCCTCGCGTAGTTGACTAAGTAGCTCCTGAGCCCTTCTAATATCCACTATATCGCCCTTCTCCAGGTTATTCTTGACCTCCAGGGCTAACTCCTCTCTTAATTCATCACGTATATCAGTGAGGAGCGCGACCACCTCCCTTATATGAGAAGAACGAATATCCGATATCTTATTAAGTCCCTGAAAAGCTTCCCTTAAACGTCCCTTCTTTCGATAGTCTTCCGCTACTTTTAACATATTTCGGACATATTCGTCATCCTCTTTACGCTTTTGAATCCTATTTAGATATCTCTCAGCTTGCTCCTTCTTATCTCCTCCCAAGGATATAACCTGCTCAAAGCAATCTCTAGCTCTATCAAGATCATCTTGATCATAAGCACTTACTCCCTCGTTATAGATTAGATTAGCTTGAGCCTTATCTCTTAACAACCGGGCCTTATCATAATTCGGATTCTTCGCTAAACATTTTTCACATAATTCTATACTCGCCTTACAGTCAGCTCTTTCAAGAGCTTTACTTGCATCAGCGCAATTTTCAGCAATAATCTTGCTCTCTATAAACTTTAAGCGGATTCGATCTAGCTCAATGCTATCCTCAGAAGAGAGCTCATTCAACCTCTCCAGTTCCTTTTCTGCCAGATCATATCTCTCCTCCTCTATATAACTTTCGACAACCTCAATCGTCCGGAGAATATTCTCTCTCAGTTTCATAGTTTGAACAATATCATCTAAGAGAGAGCGGATCTTATCCCTAAAACTCTCTAGCCTCTTATTATCACCGATCTTCTCTAAAATTTCCAAGGCTAACCTTTTAGCTTCTTCGAAGTTATCTTCTTTAAACGCGGTTTCCGCTTTTATATAATCTAGCTCCAACTCCCCTCGAGTTTGAGCCGCTATCCCTCCCTCCACCCTTTCGAGATATTCATCTGCCTCTGGTATATTCAGCTCGAGTAGCTTCACTTTACCTAAAATAGCTTTAGCCTCGTCATAACTCCCCTCGTTCGTCAATTTAGCTGCTTCATCTAAGAGCGTATTTGCTTCCTCTCGAACATTCTCCAATTTTATCACATGTTCGAGCTCAGATTCTAGACGCTGTTGAACCTCATCGGGTAACATAAAAAGATTGAAAGCATCAAGCAAGATCCTCTCTGCCTCGTGGGGATCTCCTTTTTCCAAAGCGGCTTCAACATCATTCATATATTTCATAGCTCTTTGAGAGGAGAAGGTTCGAGCGGCAGCCTCGACCTCGGTCAAGGCCTCGAAGAGCTTCCCTCCATCAGCGGTCTCCGTAATACCCTCTCCTATAAGCTCTTCTATCTCTGTTAAAGCCTCCTCATATTTCCCCACTCTTCTATAGTTATCTATTCTTCCTAATTTATCCATAAGGGTATTTCTCCGCTTTCGAACATCCGCTAACATACTCCTCAGCTCTTCATCATCGTGCTTAAGTCTAAAAGCATCCTCGAGCAACTTTAAAGCTTTACTATAGGAGATCACCTTCCCATCCTCAATCAGAAGTTTAGCCTCGGCTATCGAACCACTTACATCCCTCTCTAACTCTACATTTACTCTTTCCCTTGCGATCTGAGTGAGGAGCACGCTCGCCTCCTCGTTACCCGAATCTAGCTCTAAGATTCGCTTACAATATTTCTCAGCAGTCATAAGATCTTTATTTTGTATAGCCTCTTTCGTTTTATCAATCGCTGACTTTATACTTTCCTCTAAGGAATTTCGAGCTTTATCGAGAAGGTCTGATATGTCGCTGTTATCAGGATCAAAGGTCAGAGCTAACTTCAGATCGTTAATACAGGATTTATAATCTTCTCTATTAAACTCGCCCAAAGCCTACTCG
>CAZSTA010000232.1:0-5339 GCA_964609495.1 uncultured bacterium
GGGAGGGGTTAGGGGAGGGTGTAAAGGAAACTTTTGAACCTTGAGTTTTGTTACCTGCAAAAGTTTCCTTTATCTAAGATAAGTCCAAGGCTTAATCTGATTCCGAATATCTCAGATAAAACAACCTGAAACTCTTCTGATATTACTCAATCAATGAGAAGTGCTTTATCCCGCGTCGACATCGATGCACATCGCATAGACGCTCCAACGCTCCGAAAATCTCCTCGTGCTCTAACGCCTCCCAAGGGTCTATCGTCGAGTAAAGTGAGGAGAAAATCTCAATAGCGGAAGCAGATCCTAACTCAGATAAGATTCGCCTAATGCTGAGATGTAACCACCCCTCTAGGTCGCTGTAGTTATGCTCGTCATCAAACCGGACTGGCGGTTGGGAACGGGGCATCCATCTTCCTCCCCTCCTCTTAAAGCATCCAATACCCCAGGGTCTCGGCTGTTTCGCCTTTTCTTTGTCCAGAAACTCGATCCGATCATCCCATAGGATGTATTCAATGGACTCAGGAGGCAGACCTGAGTGAAATCGGAAGATATCCACGCTCTCTTGTTCATAATTTATCCCTGGCTTTACTTCCCTTCTATCTAACAATAGAACAACGGTAGCCGAACCAGCTCTGTAGTTAGAGGCGCGACTTCGGGTGTACGCATGAGCGATCTTAGGCTCTAACGTAGTCCAAAGACCTCGCTTATGGAATAGACCGACTTGATTGATCTGCACAGCTCGCTTCTCCGATGTCCCGTGCCAAAGCACGAGAGCATTCTCTCCCAGTTCGCAGTATCGAGCGCTGGCTGGACAACCGTGCATCACCGCCCACAGGTTCAGATCGGCTGTTCCACTTATCCGACGCCGTGCGGAGTAGGCATGCGCAGCCAACGTAGCATTCCATCCTGTGCTGGATCGGGGAAGATACTCCAGGTCCTTGAAGCCACTGCGAACCAGTTTCCGATTCCTATGCCAATCTATTTTCTCCTCAAAAGCCGAGAAATTGCAAGATCTCAACCTCATAGATATTCTCCAACTTCGGTCTCTTCTATGATGCTGGAAAACAATGCTACCAACAATGTAGTGTTAAGTGTCGGTTGTCATCGTAGAATGGGCCCTCCCACAGCGGCATCATTGCACCGGCCACACCTGGGGTCGCCGCAATGGGTCAAGCCCGGCTCCTCCCGAATTGCCCTTGTCGTAACCTCCAGCACATCCTTCGCAGGGAAGACTCGCCAGATGCTCTGACCGACTCTCGTCTCTCTCATCATAGGGGAAAGGATCGGTTCAAGGTTGACAAAACCATCCGAACATCCTCCTGCTTCACACTCTATAGGTCGTTGATCAAGACCGTTCGCCCACCGTCGAAACAGATTACGTCCTGCCATCCGCTCTGCTAAGTGTATGAGTGTCATCTTGATGAGACCAACCCCCATAAGCACGACTGAGCCATTTGCTTCAGCCAACGCCTTGAGCGGGGCATATACGTTCAATGGCTCCTGCCCGGGAATCAGCTCCCGCGCAAGAGGCCCAACCGCGGTAAACGAGCAGAGTGGATGATTGCCACGGACTCGCTGGGGCATCGCGACAACCGCGGCTGGGATAGCACCCATATCCTGGTCGATTTCCATAGCATCAGGGGTGTATACGCGCCCGATTCCCGACGTTGATCCCTTAAATGTATCATAATTCCATCCATTTCGTGCTGGCCGCTTATCTGGGGGCGGAGGGACGGTGAAGAACATATATGAGAAAGTAGGCACCAGAAGGGTGCAACGCTCCGCCAATAGTCCATCGACTACCGCTGATGCCCCTCCCGCCACCCACCCGAATGAGCTTAGGGAAGAATGAACACAGAGCGGATTGCCAGACAAGTCAAGATCTCTTATAGCCTCACGAATATCCCGACTAGTAACTATCATATAGAGATCCTCCTCGTAGCTGTGTGCATAGTTTGTATCTGATGTTACTCGTAACATCTCAAAGCAGAAACTTCGATGAATCCTAAAGCCTATATAAGACTCCTAAGTAGAAATCAATAAGGCTAAATGTTTCCTTCTCCGCGAAGATCTGATGATAGGTGAGACTGCCATCTAAGGTGAGTAGAGAGCCTAGGGCATACTCAATACCTCCCCCAAGATTAATCCCTAGATCAGCTTCATTTAATCCTTCCGGGTATTCAGATAGAGGGAAATCTGTGCTCATATAATACAAGCCTAATCCACCCTTAAGGTAAGGATTAATAGGGATGTAAACATCAGAATAAGTTATCAGTTTGAACTTACCCGCCATAGTTATAGCCGCTAGATCGAAGCTTTCATAAGTTATGTAGGGCGAGTAAAGAGTGCAGGGCAAACTAGTCAAGTATAAGTCAAAATCTAGGGAGAAATTTGGATCAACATCGTATTGAATTACTCCTTTTACCCCTCCTCCAGCCTCGAAATAGTCTCGAAGTTCATCGGGATGAACAAGACCAGTAGCGCAGAATCCCCCACCTAATTGCAAGTTAGTTCTGCCTCCTACGGTGTATATAACTATACCTCCATCTCTAGCGAAGGCCGAAGAAGATGCGATTAATAGCGATAAACTGGCTATCCCAATAATCATTAGAACTCTCCTCATAGCAGATCCTCCTTTGATAGTTATTTCTCCTCGAACTTGCTAATTATCCATCGAGATAATCCTCGATGCTCCTTACTACTAATACTCCTTAACTCGACTTTAAGTTTCCTCATTCGTTCATAATATTAGAAGATAGAAGTCGGAAAATGAAAAGGGGATTCTCTCACCCTATTATTACGACAAGGCGAATCCCCAAACTATCAGAGCTAACTCTTCTCATCAGGAATTATCTTTAGATGCAAATCTCTTAGATGAACTTCATCTATCTCCGCAGGAGCACCAGTTAAAGGACATACCGCGGTGGCAGTCTTGGGGAAGGCGATCACATCACGGATCGAATCATATCCTGCCATAAGCATAAGTAAGCGATCTAAACCTGGAGCGATCCCACCATGAGGAGGCGTTCCATACTCAAAGGCATCTAGGAGAAAGTTGAAGCGACGTCTAACTTCCTCCTCAGGCATCCCAGTGATAGAGAAGATCTTCTCCTGGATATCACGATTATGTATTCTTATACTTCCACTTCCCAGCTCCACTCCATTCAGAACAATGTCATAAAGCTTCCCTTTTACCTTGAGTGGATCGGTATCCAATAGAGGTATATCCTCATCCCTAGGCGAGGAGAAGGGATGATGCATAGTCTTCATTACCTGTTCCTCCTCATCCCATTCGAAGAGAGGAAAATCTACTATCCATAGGAAATTCCAGAGGCTTTTATCTATGAGATTCAATTTATCCCCCAGATGTAATCTCAGTCTGCCTAAAACATCCGCTACCACCTTCGGCTTATCAGCTACTACCAATAGCAGATCGCCTGCTTTAGCCTGGGCCTTAGTCTTGATCGCTTGTAGCTCTTCTTCGGTCAAGTACTTGATGATTGTCGATCGTGTTCTTACTTCAGTGATAGCTAGCCAAGTTAATCCCTTAGCGGAGAAGCTCTGAGCTATCTTCACCAGATCATCAACATCTTTTCGAGAGAAGCTGGCACATCCACGAGCGTTTATAGCCCTTATCTGTCCTCCAGCGGATAGGACATTCCTGAAGACTCGGAACTCA
Source organism: uncultured bacterium (assembly GCA_964609495.1). Taxonomy (GTDB): domain Bacteria; phylum CAZSTA01; class CAZSTA01; order CAZSTA01; family CAZSTA01; genus CAZSTA01. Next base: position 3,674 of record CAZSTA010000232.1, read on the forward strand.
CAGTTTCTCAACTCCTCGGAGAGATCGATTATCTCCATTCCAAAGCGAGTATCTGGCTTATCGATTCCGAAACGATCCATAGCCTCCTGATAGGTTAAACGAGGAAAGGGCTTGGCAAGTTCTATCCCCATCACTTCTTTGAAGAGATAACACATCATCCCTTCCGTTACCCCTAGGACATCCTCAACATCCACGAAGGACATCTCGATATCGATCTGGGTGAACTCCGCCTGTCTATCGGCTCTAGCATCCTCATCCCGAAAGCATCTGGCGATCTGGAAGTATTTATCTATACCTGCTACCATCAATATCTGCTTGAACAATTGGGGCGATTGAGGTAGAGCATAGAACTTCCCGGGGTTAAAGCGACTAGGAACGACATAATCCCTAGCTCCCTCAGGGGTGGACTTTATAAGCATCGGGGTCTCTATCTCCCAAAATCCCTGACTATCCAGATAATCGCGGATCGCCTTTACCGCTCGATGACGAAACTCCATTATCTTTATCCGATTAGGTCTTCTCAAGTCTATATAACGATACTTCATCTCGAGCATCTCATCTATCCCGTCATCATCGACGATTGAGAAAGGAGGAGTCTTGGATACGTTAAGCACTCTAACTTCACTTGCCACTACTTCAACTTCTCCCGTATCGAGATTTGGATTCTCCATTCCCTCTGGGCGAGCTCGAACTTTTCCCTTCACCGCTAGGACATATTCGGCTCTAACTTGATCTGCCTTCTCATAAGCCTCTCGGCTAGATTGAGGATCGAATACTACTTGGACTATGCCCGCTCTATCCCGAAGATCTATGAAGATAACCCCTCCATGATCTCTCCTCCTTTGAGCCCAGCCATTCAAGATTACCTCCGAGCCAATATCCTTCGTCCTTAATTCTCCGCAATAGCTAGTTCTTTTCAGTTCTCCGAGTTGCTCTAAAATCATATTGGAACTCTCCTCCTACTAGTAGCTTTTAAATAGTTTTCCCCACTCCGTTTTCATAAAGTCATCTACGACTCTCGTCCCCTTTAAGGGATACCAGATAAGATCATGATAGAGATAAGAGCCAAAGACGAAGAGATAGACTAATGGAGTTTGGAAGAAAAGCTTTTGGATACCCCTTAGAGGGCCGAACCATAAGAGATCACCTACAGCACTAGCCGCGTTATCACCAACTTTGAAGTGAAAATCGACCTCTGATACATTCTCTCCCACTATATCTATATTAGAGATATCCCCATTACCCAGCTCCAATTCATCAGCCAGCCTTATATATTCGATGGACAGCGGATCGAAACCCATCATCTTCGCCGCCACAGCATCTATAGCTACACAATCACCGCTAGCGAGGATATAATTCTTTATATGAGGCGTCATAGTTCTTGGACCTGGTCCAGATCCGCAGGTCGTTCCATCCATAACCGCGAAGATACCACTATGGATCTCCTTCTGTATTATCAGAAGATCGACTAAGGTCTGATGTATAACGCTATGAGTGTAATGCCTTTTGGTATTGAGGAGTCCGCCAAAGGCGTTCTTCATCGCCCCGGTAGTGGTCGTGTAGATGTGGGTCTTAACCGTGGGAAGATGAAGGATATTCTTGCCGAGGAAGTAATCGGGGATAAAGATACCCTCTGGATAGATGTCATATAGGACCTTCATCGAAC
>CAZSTA010000233.1:0-2327 GCA_964609495.1 uncultured bacterium
ATCTCTTCTCCTGTAACTTGAGCGAAATATTGACGATGTTCGTTGCTACGATGGTCGGTTGGCCCTTGCCCCTGCTTCCCTTACAAATCCTGTGGATGAATCTGATCACCGATGTCTTCCCCGCGATGGCTTTAGCTATGGAGGGACCGGAAGAGGGGATTATGAAACAATCCCCTCGAGATCCAAACGAGCAGATTCTAACTAGAGGATTTCAATTTATGATCTTGAGGCAGGGGATAGTCTTAACTGCGGTAACCTTGCTCTCTTACCTATGGGGACTCAATCAATATGGACCTGGTCATAGAGCTATAACGATCTCCTTCATGACTCTGAGCTTATCCCAACTTCTTTTTGTTTTTAACTGTCGTTCTGCTTATTCGAGCATATTCAAGATGGGACTCTTCTCTAATCTATATATAGTGGGGGCATCAATATTGACGATAGGACTTCAACTGCTGGCGGTCTATCTTCCAGTGCTTCAGTTGGTCCTCAAGACTGTTCCTCTCGGCCTACTCGATTGGGAGGTGATATTGATCGCCTCCTTGACCCCGCTAGTTATAGGAGAGATTTATAAGATAGGGCTGAGAATAAAGGTCCCGCTTGAGGAACGAAGGATATAGATGAACTTGTTAGATTATAAAACTCTTAAAGCCTTGCCAAAGGTAGAACTTCATCTCCATTTAGATGCTTCCGTTCGTCCTTCTACCGTGAAGGAGTTAGGGGAGGAGTATAATATCCCAATGCCAGATGATATCGAGAATGGTCTTATCGCCCCTCCGATATGTGAGAATCTAGCTGATTATATCTCCCGAGTTGATCTAGCCCTTACCGTTATGCAGGAGGCGGAGGCTCTAACTCGCATCGCTTATGAATTAGTGGAGGATATCGCCTCGGAGAACGTGATCTATGCTGAGGTGAGGTTCGCTCCTCAACTTCATACGCGTAGCGGACTGACGAAGCAGGAGGTTATCAATGCTGTAAGAGAGGCGTTAGAGGAGGGAGAGCGAGTTCATCGAGTAAAGACTAACTTGATCCTCTGCTGTCTCCGACATGAACCAGGGGAGGTCAGCATTGAGGTAGTGAAGCTAGCCATAGCCAATCGAGAGCGAGGGAATAAGGTAGTTGGAATCGATCTCGCCGCTGATGAAGCTAATTTCCCTGCTCATCTTCATCAGGAAGCTTTCCAATTGGCGATTGAAGCCGATCTACATCGCACTGTTCACGCCGGAGAGGTAGCTGGAGCGGAGAGTATCCGTCAAGCTTTAGACCTACTCAAAGCCGAGCGATTGGGACATGGAGTGAGGTTGAAAGAGGATCGCTCCCTTATGAGAAGGGTCAAGGAGGAGAGGATCGCCTTAGAGATGTGTCCCACCAGTAATTATCAAACTAGGGCGATTGATAGCTTCGCCAACTATCCGATAAGCGATTATTTAAAAGAGGGAATTATGGTTACTGTCAATACCGATGCGCGAACTATCTCCAATACGACCTTAACTGGTGAGTATCAATTATTAGTCGATAATTTCGGGTGGGCAGAAGAGGAGATAATGAGGGTTACTCTGAATGGTATAGAATCAGCGTTCATTGAGGAAGAGATAAAAAAGGAGCTAGTGGATAAATTTGAGATGGAATGGATAGCCGATATCCCTCATTTTCCCCTCCCTTGACAGGAGGGTGTAAAGGAAACTTTTTAATTCTGGTAACTTTCTAACCTTATATATTTTTGTCTGCGAAAGTTACCAGAACACTTGAGTTTTGTTACCGGCAAAAGTTTCCTTTATTTAAGATGAGTTCAAATAGGAGGAAAATTATGTTCAAGAGAGCCTGTAGTATCTTTCTATTTTTATCTTTATTCCTTATAATCTTCTCTCTATCACTGCCCAATGCATTTGCGATGGAAGGGGAGGAAAAATACGGAGGCATCTTATATCGAGATCTAGGGGCCTCAGATATCCTCACTCTAGATCCAGCCCATATCGTCGATACCTCCTCAGCAGAGGTAGCCCGCCAGATATTCGATGGATTAGTGGAGTATGATTTCGATGGCAACGTGATCCCAGCTATCGCCGAATCCTGGGATATCTCTGAGGACGGGTTAACCTGGACATTTTATCTGAGGAATGATGTTCACTTTCAGGATAGCTATGGAGATGGAACTCCCACTAAGAATGGAGGACGAAAGGTTACTGCCCAAGATTTCGTATGGTCATGGAATAGGGTGATCGATCCAGCTACTCGCTCGGAGAGGGCGAACTTCTTCTATTATGTCGCTAACTTCGAAGCGGTGGATGACTTCACCTTTAAGGTTACTTTGAAGCAACCCTTCA
>CAZSTA010000233.1:2337-5247 GCA_964609495.1 uncultured bacterium
ATTCTTGGCGATGTTAGCCTATTCCTGCTTCTATGTTTTGCCGAGAGAGGATGTTCAATCCCTTGGTGATTTCGCTTTCCTTCCGGTAGGAACTGGTGCTTTTAAGCTCAAGGAGTGGAAACGCGGGAGTTATATAAGGTTAGTGGCAAATGAGAAGCATTTCAGAGGAAGGCCCTACTTAGATGAGCTTCACTTCGGCATCGCGGAAGCGGGAGTAAGTATCACGATGGTTCAAAGAGGACTGCTAGATTTTAACGAGATATCAGATAGTCTTTGGAATGCGATTAAGGAGATGTTTCCCGATGCTGATAAATGGCTTGTGGCAGGGACGGGCTTAGGGATATATTATATCGGCTTCAACGTGACGAAAGAACCTTTCGCTGGCGATAAGGGGAAATTGGTTAGGCAAGCGTTTAACTACGCCATTAATAAGGATTTCATCACTCAAGTGCTTAGGGAGGAGAGAGCTGCTAAAGCCTATGGTGCTCTTCCTCCAGGGATGCCTGGACATAATCCCAATCTGGTAACTTATGATTACGATCCGGAGAAAGCTAAGAGACTCCTAGCTGAGGCAGGATATCCGAATGGCGATGGATTGGGGACTATAGAGCTTTGGTGTAACATTGAGGGAGATCAGATCGTCGAGGCAGTTCGTGAAAATCTCGAGGCCATCGGATGCGATATTGAGGTCAAGGTTCTGAATTGGGCGGATTTTATTAATGGGGCAGGAGAGGGGAAATTTCAGATCTTCAGGTTGAGTTGGTTGGCGGATTATCCTGATCCAGAGAATTTCTTGACGGTGCTATTCCACTCTAAAAACCGGGGTTCTAAGGGAAACCTTTTCTTCTATAGCAATCCCGAGGTAGATGCTCTGCTCGATGAGGCGGATACCAGCACCGATGCTTATGCGAGGGTCAAGCTCTATCGCCAAGCGGAGAAGATGATTATGGATGATGCTCCTTGGATCCCTCTCTATTTTTATAACCTCTCGTTCTTCGTAAATACTTGGGTGAAGGGTTTCAAGATACCAGCGATGGGGATTCAAGATTTCTCGTATAGGCATCTGTGGATAGATCGGGAGGAGAAGGAAGAGTGGATGAAAGAGAGATATATCTCAAGTTGATAGAACTTAGAGAGTTCATAAATTTGATATTGGAGGAGGGATTTTCAAGAGAAGATGTGCTTAAGTGGAGTGAAGATATAGATAATAAGTTAAAAGCTCAGGTCGAATATCTCCTTGAAGTAGGAGAGTTGACTGAGGATGATTTTGTATGATCTTTGTGGATAAAGATGTGCTCTTTGACTATGCTTATAAATTTAGCGTTGGGGTCATAAGAACCTCGACGCTATTTTTTGTGATTCACTTGAATAGATATTATACTTGTGATATAATAGAGCTAGAATTGTTGACCTCATTCTATTATTTGGAATCCTCTCTCAGGGAATAGGGGTGAGGATGCAGGAGGAATCCCAGTGGAAAGTCCAGAGTCCAAAACCGAGCTAAAATTCGTAGGACGAGAGAAGGAGAAGCAGATATTCCGTAACTTTCTAGCGCGAGAGAAGGGCGAAACGTTGCTCGTCATCGGAAGAGGAGGGATAGGTAAGTCGCGCTTGCTGCAGGAATTTGCGGATATCGCTAGTAGTGAAAGTGATAGTTGGGTTTTCTTCTATGATGATATTAATTCTACCGATAAGCCTGAAGAATATCTATTGAAGATGTTGGATGATTTCAGAAATGGGAAATTTTTCTGGAGAGAGGGGAGGGAGGGATGGGTAAAATTTCTGGAGGGGCTTCCCCAGGTAGGGAAATTGCTTGCTGCTTTGGTTGGTGAAGACAAGAGAGCTTTGAGGGAAAGATTTATCGATGCTCTCGAGACTTTAGCGAAAGAGAGAGCTGATGAGAAGAGGCTTATCTTCTTTGTTGATCCGATAGAGAGGCTTGATACGAGAGAGCACCTCGAGACTTTTCGGTCTATCGCTATGAGATTACCTGATCATATCAAGATGATTATAGCTCAGAGAGAAGACGATATTATAGCTCAAAATGTTAAATTCCGCCAGCTTCCGAACGTAACTCAGATCGATAGGCTGGGATGGCTCACCTATGAGGAAACTAGGGAGTTGCTGATGTCCTCTCCGCTCAGACCTAGATTGAGAGTAGATGTGATAGAGGCCTTCTGCAACAAGTATGCCGGAAGCCTCGGTGAGCCCCAGGGATATCCGCTGGCGATAGTCTCTGCTATTAAGTTGTTGGAGGAAGCCGATGATCTGGAGGAAGCAATCAAGAATTTGCCCGAGGATATCGAGATGTTAGCGGAGGAGTTATACGAGGGCCTGAACAGGGAGCAGATGAGGATAGCTAACTATCTCTCCTGTGTATATGCCTATGTGGATATCCCCTTCATTGCGATGATGACGAAGTTGGAGCGAGAGTTGATCGCCGATGAATTTATGAAGTTTGAGCTCAAGCGAGTTATTGAGGAGAAGAGTGAGGAGAGAGCTAAATATAGGCTCTATCATCGTATATTCACTGATTATGTGAGGCAAAGGTTAGAATTGCAAGGTGAAGATTTCCAAGAGATGCATAGCACGATAGCAAGCTGTTATGAACGAGTCTTTGAGAAGAACAAGCGAGATTTGGATGCCTTGAGCTATTGGCCTCAACATCTACTTGAGGCAGAGGATAAGAAAGGCTTCGTTGAATGTATGGAGAATATATTCGAGATAAAATATAATCTGGGGATTATATTCTCCCTTAGAGATGAGATGCTCAAAGCGATAGAATTCTGTGACGAATTGAACTTAGGTTCATTAGATAGAGCGAAATTATTAGGTAATATCGGGCTAATCTATAGCGATCTAGGAGAGAATGAGAAGGCGCTGGAGTATTTTCAGGAGGCGTTAAAGATA
>CAZSTA010000234.1:0-5236 GCA_964609495.1 uncultured bacterium
GGAGGGTGTAATATAAAGTAAATTAGATCTTAGATCCCAGATTTTATATGCATCTCACTCTGCCAATATTGATTGACAATATAGCCTTAGTTTGATATAATATCGTCAAGTTCTATATCCACTTTGGCGGAGAGAAGTTAAGAGAGAGTCGAGTTTTTAAGCAGAATAATAGGTAGGAGGATGATCGAGGATGAGTTTACCAGTCCTTATAGAGGAGGAAATTGAGGCGTTGATCGAAGTTGGACGTTTCTCTTCCCGAGAAGATTTTGTAGAGGAAGCAATAAGATTCTTCCTCCAGGTCAATGTAGAGCTAAGGATAGATGCCGCTATAAAATTATATCTAGATAAAGAAGTAAGTCTAGGTAGAGCTGCAGAGATCGCTGGCCTGCATATAGAAGAATTTAAGAGTGTTCTCAAGAGTAGGGGGATAAAGATAATAGTTGAAGCTCCTTCTGAAGAGCAGATGAAAAGAGAAACAGAATTGATGAGGAAGCGAAAATGAACCTAATTTTCGATACTGATGTTCTTTCTATGTTTGCAAAAGTAAAGGCTATAAATCTTCTGAAGAAGCTCTATATTGATGATAATGTTTATATCTTAATTATTAATCAAGGAGGGGAAAAATCTATGACTATCCAAGAGATGGTAATCGCTAAAGCCAAAGCCGCGAAAGAATCTGCTAATAAGCTAGCTACTGCCTCCTCAGAGGTTAAGAATGAAGCCCTAAACCTTATGGCCAAGGCATTAGAGGATAGGGCCGAGGAGATCATCAAGGAGAACGCTAAAGATCTCGAGTATGCTAAGGAGAAGAATCTATCGAGCGCGATGATCGATAGACTCACCCTGAATCCGAAACGCATCGCCAAGATGGCTGATGGATTACGCGAGGTGGCTATGCTACCTGATCCGGTGGGCAGGGTCACCGCTGGCTGGAGACGTCCCAATGGAATCCTCATCGAGAAAGTTACCGTGCCACTCGGAGTCATTGGCTTCATATATGAATCTCGTCCTAACGTGACCGCTGATGCAGCCGCTCTCTGTTTGAAGTCGGGCAATGCGGTGATACTGCGTGGAGGATCAGAAGCGATCAACTCCAATATAATCATCACTCATATCCTTGATGAGGCGACAGGGGAGACTGGCATCCCTAGAGATGTTATCCAGACGATCGAGACGACCGATCGAGCAGCGGTAAATGTAATGCTCAAATTAAATGAATATCTGAGCTTAATCATCCCTCGCGGCGGAAAAGGGCTGATCAAAACAGTAGTGGAGAATGCCACGGTTCCAGTTATTAAACACTATGAGGGAGTATGTCATACCTATGTTGATAAGGATGCGGATTTGGAAATGGCTTATAATATCTGCTTTAATGCTAAGGTCCAGCGTCCGGGCGTTTGTAATGCGATGGAGACGATGTTAGTCCACAAGGATATCGCGGGCGATTTCCTTCCCACGATGGCAAGCAAGCTCCGATCTGCGGGAGTGGAGATGAGAGGGTGTGCTGAAACTAAGAAGATCCTATCTGATATCAAGGAGGCCACCGAGGAAGATTGGTCAACCGAATATCTTGATCTGATCCTCTCGATCAGGATCGTGAATGATCTCGATGAGGCTATCGAGCACATAGTGCGCTATGGTTCTCAGCACTCTGACGGTATCGTCAGCACTAACTATAATGCGGTGCATAAGTTTATGGAGAAGGTCGATTCTGCGGCTGTCTTTGCCAACTGCTCCACTAGACTGCATGATGGTTTTGAATTTGGTTTAGGTGCTGAGATCGGTATCTCAACTGATAAACTTCACGCTAGAGGTCCGATGGCGCTTGAGGAATTGACGAGCTATAAGTATATCGTCTGGGGAGAAGGACAAATTAGGCGATGAAATATGAAATTCGCTTCTATGATGATTATAGTGGAGGTCACGACTCAGCAGGATAATCTGCATATTATGCCTCCAGTCTTCAAGACTATATACATCTCGCCTTATGATTAGTCCTATCATTCAGGTGAGATTCATTAAATTAGTGAATCTCACCTTTTTTGTTAGTGAGGTAAAGCTATGGAGAGAATGAGAAAACACATAAATGAAGTAACTATAACTTTTGCGATAATCTTTATAATCTTATCATTCCTCTATATAACACAAGGACATAAAGTATTATGGGCTGATGGATACTATTACTACGTCTATTTAAGATCAGCGATTATAGATTTCGATATAGACTTCAAGAACGAATATGAGATGGTTCCCGATCCCTTCTATGCCGTTAGATTAGCGAGAGGGGAAAAAGATAGCTACGTTAATACTTTTCCCATAGGAGCGGCGATCTTATGGTCCCCTTTCTTTCTCCTCGCTCACTCCCTCGCCCTTATCCTAAGCAAGTTGGGTTATAATATCAATCCAAATGGTTTCTCTCCTTTGTATATAAAGATGACTTTATACGGGACCACATTATACGGTTTTCTATCCCTGATATTAGTATATAAATTATGTTCCAGATTCTTCTCCCGAAGGGTATCTCTCGCGGCTACCATAGCCACAAGTTTCGGGTCGTTTATCCTTTGGTACATAGCTTATGATCCTTCAATGCCTCATGCTATCGCCGGTTTTGCGGTATCTCTATTCATCTATTACTGGCTCAAGACGAACAATAATCGTAGTCTAAAGGAGTGGATCGTTCTCGGAGCTATAGCTGGATTGATGATGTTAGTGCGATCTCAGGAAGGATTATTTATGATCGTAGTCGCTATCGAATTATCGGTATCTCTATATGAATCGATTAAAAGTAGAAATTGGTTGCGTTTACGAAGATCGCTCTTTTTCGGTCTCATTTTCATCTTAACCGTTATAATAGTCTTCTCTCCCCAGCTATTCTCCTGGAAATATATGTTCGGTGGATTTTTCAGCACTCCCCAAGGTAGAGGATTTCTCAAGTGGGGTCGTCCCTTGATGGGCAACGTTCTTTTTTCTACGAGAAGCGGTCTATTCGTTTGGAGTCCTATTCTCTATCTCTCAACGATAGGTTTACTTCTATTATACAAGAAGAATCGCCTTTTCTTCCTATCCTTACTCGTAGCTTTTATTTTACAATTATATCTAAATAGTATAGTGAAGGATTGGTGGGCTGGGACATCCTTTGGAGCGAGGAGATTCGGGGATTGCCTCCCGATCTTTGGTTTAGGACTGGCTGGACTTCTGGAATGGTTCTACTCTTTTTTAGAGATACATCTGAATTATAAGCTTATACTTAAACTCATAACTCTATTATTAATCTTGGTATTTATAGTAATTAATATAGGTTTTATAGGGGGCTATAGGATAGGTATCGTTAGTCCCGATGCCTGTTTTCAGGTGGATTCGGCACTAGTTTCTATGGTAAGAGTTGGTTTACCTAAGATCTACCATATAACCGGCAATCCTTTCTCCTTTCCAGCCAACTGGCTCTTCAGCTTAAAATATAAGGTATCCCCTGCTGATTATGATATATTAGTTGGTCAATATTTCATATTTGGTCCTAGTAATTATGGTTCCGTTCTCGATTTTGGGAAGAAAGAGCACGACAAGTTCCTAGTGGAGGGCTTCTCCCCTCCTCAGACTCAGGAAGATAGAATCACCCTGGTATGGTCGAATGAGGAACGATCAAGAGCTTTGGTCCCTCTCAACAATTATGGTAAAGATTACCTCTTCACTTTCCGAGTAGCTCCTTTTCTATACCCTAATTCACCTCCTCAGACCTTGAAGATAACTTTGAATAGAAGATTTCTCGCCGAATTAAAATTATCTCCCGATTGGAACGAGTATAAGGTCCGAGCGCCTAAGGGGAGGATAAAATATGACATAAACGAATTGATCTTCGAGTATGGCTATGCTATATCACCGAGAGAATTAGGGATAGGGAACAGCAAGCATAAGATCGGAGTTGCGTTCGACTATCTGAGATTTGAACTTTTGGATCCTGAAGAAAGGGGTGAATAAGCTTGGAAAGTGAGATCCAAGAGGAAAAGCTACCTCCTTCCATCTTTCGTAATCGAAGTTTCGTCTCGGTCTGGATAGGGCAGTTGATCTCCGTGATCGGGGATGGCATTTATCAGATCGGGCTGATGTGGTGGGTTATGGACAAAACTGGGTCAGCTACGGCTATGGCGACGGTCGCTATCTTCGCCTCTGTACCGGGGGTCCTATTAGGACCCATAGCTGGGGTCTATGTCGATCGTTGGGATCGCCGACGCTTAATGATCTGGACGGACCTGCTAAGGGCAGGAGTGATAGCTGTTCCAGCTCTTCTCTTGGAAATAGGAAGGCTAGAGGTCTGGCATATCTACATAGTGGCTACTCTTCTCTCCACCTTCAGCACCTTCTTCTTTCCCGCGATGGGAGCCTCGATACCAAATATTGTCAGGAAGGAGCAACTTACTCGCGCTAATTCGATCAACTATACCACCTTTAGTCTTTCTGGCATTCTAGGACCCGCCCTAGGAGGGATGGCAGTTGCCACCTTGGGAACAAAAGGAACGATGTATTTAGATGCTCTAACCTTTGTGATGTCTGGTATTGCGATCTTCATCGCTTCTATTCCCAGTCCTTCCCTTCAAAGGGTAGCCGAGGAGAGTAAATCAGTTCTAGGGGATCTAAAGGCAGGATTAGCCTACCTATTCGCTCAGAAATTGTTGTTTGGTATGATGATTCTCTCCAGCATCGCCAACTTCTTCGCTGCTCCTATAGGAATATTGATCCCAATTATGGCTAAGCAAGTCCTAAATGTAGGACCGGAGGGTTTTGGATACCTAAGTGCTTCTTTACCTATTGGGATGCTTATCGGTTCGCTTGCTTTGGGAGCGATGAAGGAAGTGCATAGTAGAGGGGTTAAGATAATATGGTCTATGATCTTGGCTGGTTTGTGTTTATCCCTCTTCGGAGTGAGCAGGAATTTGTGGCTATCTATGGGAATATTCATAATAGGCGGAGCTTTTATAGCCGTGATAAATGTACTCATTCAAGTGATCTTTCAAACCTTCATCTCTGATGAGATGCGAGGACGGGTGTTTGGAGCGATAGGAACTTTGAGTCAGGGACTACGACCGATAGCCTTGGGCTTTGCGGGAGGGCTAACCGATGCTCTAGGAGCGCCTTTAATGTTAATTATAAGTGGTATTGCAGTAGCTATAAGTAGTTTGTTAGGGGGATATTTAGTCCCAGGACTAAGAAAGCTGGATTAGAGACGGTTAATCTGAGC
>CAZSTA010000235.1:0-5073 GCA_964609495.1 uncultured bacterium
AATACCCTGAACGTTGCTAATCCGAATCCTTCTATGGAGATCGAGAGCGAATTATCCTTCATCTCAAGGGGCTTGATATCATTCTCCGTGAGATCCGTCAGGAAGGCTTTTTCGCTCTTCACAAATGGTAGAATTATCTTAGCTTCGACGCTCTCCCCTTTGACCTCCAACAATCTAACTATAGCTCCTCTTCCATCCTCCGCCTTCTTTATATCTAGGACTATTACGTTCGGTTTATCCACCTCGCATCCGCTATAGTTCGTCGCTGATAGAGCTCCCCTTTGCTCGCCTCTCAACGTTGCTGTTACGAAGGGATTATTGTAGCTCCAGCCGAAACGAGTAGCGGAGATGTTATCACAGCTTCCTTTGTGGCTGGTTATGGAGAAGCGAAAGGTCAGTTCTCCACTTTGACTGGCGGGGAAATTAGTGTACCAGTAGTTATTCATTATGAATGCGAAGAGAGTGCTATTATCTATCTTCAACTCCCTCAACCACTTTCCAGTATTTATACCTCCTAACTGAATAAGAGGGGTGTCCATAGTTGCCCAAGTTACTCCATATTCGGGATTGGAGATATCCGCCCAGTATTGAATCGAATACCAATCTCGGCAAGTGCCAGGAAGTTGCTCCTTCTCTGGTATGGCTATAGCATCGGCAAACTCGCATCTTATTTCGCTATCGGGGACATTGAAGGGGAAAGCATAATATATCCCTTCGGGATCGAAATTGGCTTCCTTAGTTAAGCGATTGACTATATCTACCCGCTTGATCCCTTCATAGAGTATAACTTCTTGCTCGATATCGGGACATTTATCACCTCTGGTCTTGGCGATCAAGCTGGTCATAACTGGACCCTTCCAGCCGATCTCGATCTCAGCTTTGGTCGGACTCGATCTGTGGAACTTCGTCCCCTTCTCTCGATCATCTATCGACTTTCTTCCCCCTTCCGGAGTCTCGAATATATATTGATTAAGCTTATATCTGCTCTTCTTATCCACTAGCTCAACTCTCAGCCCCTTGTCATAGATACTCGTTATCCCGCCGGTCTCCTCATCTAATACAATCCTATAAAATTTATTCTCTATAGTATTATCCTTTGTCGTTACCCTGCTCTCGAAAGTTGGTCTGTCCTTTTGGGGAATAAATTTGAAAGTTTGATATCCCAGAGAGGGGATATCTCTTCCAATAAAAGCTATCTCGACAACCTCTTCAGGATAGAAGAGACCGCGTCTGATGGAGGAAAGCACTTGATAAGCTACCTCTTCGCCACTTCGAGGATCGATTAGGGAGAATCCTTTATCCTCCTCAACTATATCTCTGGGTATAAATACTCGCGTTAAATCCGATCTCCTCCAGGACAGGGGATTGAATACCGCGATCGCTGCCTTATCAGGCACACTAATTTGAGAGAATAAGTGCTTTTTCGCGTTATCGAGCAATTCATCCGTTATGAGGGAGGCATTATATATAAATGAGGATTTGATAGCCCACTGTCCCTTAGTCTGATGTGCATAGGGATAGTCTATACTTCCATAATAACCCCAAGTATGCTCATCGAAGAAGATCAGGGAATCATAGGCTTTGTCGATATCCTCTTTCGGATAACGGCGATCATCATCTCCAGTTGAGGCTATCGTTTCCATCTCCTCGGTGGCTATCAACTTCCCCTGAGTCGCTCTGCTGAGAGAGGTCTCATAGGCGGCTGAGACGTTTCCATCTGCCCACCAATCTGCCCAAGCGCCTCTATACTCAGGAATAACATCTCTATATTTACCCTCCATATACTCGAAGAACTCCCGATTAGTGCTCATCATAAGCTTGGGATAAGCCCATCGTTCGTTCCACTCTTTAGCGATCTCCGCGGTCTCAAGGATGGGAGGTTGATTATCGAGCCAGCCAGTTCTCAAACTGATCGCATCATAAGGATATCCATCCCTCTCCATCTTCTCCAAGTATTTCGGAAGGGATTCATAAGCTATATCATAGCTTCTACTCACCCCTAATATCTTACCCTCTCCATAGCTCATCTGAGGATCGGCATACCAAGTTAGAACCTTATCTCCATTAGCCCCGACCCAATAAAATGGCTTATCTATCGTTGGGGATTTAGCCCTGATGTAATTGGGTGAGGCGGAGAAATACTTTATCCTGCTTTTAACTAGCATCTGAGGGAGAGCCCAGGTGAAGCCCGGGACATCGGTATTCATCGCACAGGTGATATCCAATCCATAATCCCTTCTCAGTTTATTTGCGAAGTAGAGCATCCTTATATATTCCTCGTGACCATATAGCTCGGTCAATTGAAGATAAAGGGCGGTAGGTTCTATCCGACCCTTCCCGATCCAATACATAAGCTCATAGATCTTATCCGCAGGTCGATTCTCCAGGTAGTGCTTAATCTGCCATGATACCTCACATACCCATTTGAATTTAGCCCCTTCGGGAAAATCATCTGTTGCTCGACAATATTCCATCGCCTGATCGATAAAAGCGAGGTGTTTCTCATATACTCTCGTCTGGAGATCTGTATAGCCTATATCGGTATGGGTATGATGGATGCCGTATATAAGCCAATGTCTTTGGGGAGTTATAGTGATCATTCGCGTTCTTCTCTCATTGCCGATAGATAAGGTGAATATCGCTTGGGCTGGCTCTTTCACCTCATCAACCTCGATGAGATGAGTGCTTTCATAAGAAGCGACATCATCGAAGATAAACTTCGATTTCGCTCCCTTCATTTCACATTCGATCTCAGCTCTCATTCCAGCTTCAGCATTCTTTATAAGTGCTTTTAGAACCTGTTTTAATTTGCCATCTCTCCTCACTAGAAAGATAGTAGGAGTGATCTTAAAATCTATTATAGGCTCATCGATCATTATGCTCATCCTCCTTTGAAATTCTTCGCTAGGGAGTTCAGGAATGATTCCCCCCTCACCCTAGCCCTCTCCCACAAGGGGAGAGGGGACGTAATTAAGTCCCTCTCTTGATGAGAATAGTTTCCCCTCCCTTGATGGGAGGGGATAGAGGAGGGTGTAAAGGGAACTTTTTTGAAACTACTTAACCGAGAAGTGGTCATAATTAATCATAAATATCGTTATAGCGTGAAATGGATAAAGTTGTAATTATTTTAAGATGTAGTCTTAGAGTATGTTCTTGAGGATTTATGTCCATCCCTCACTTAACCAACTAGATATGCCTTATAGCATCTATCGGCTTCAGCTTAGAGGCTTTATAAGCTGGATAGAGGGTGGCGATGATAACCAATATGATTCCAAAGATCAGAGCGGTGAAGAGCATACTAGCCTTGAAGGAGGTATAGAAATATTGTCCAGTGAGAGGCATTCCCCAGCTTTCCATATCCATTCCCATAGAGATTCCTGTGGTAGTGAAATATTCCGTAATTAAGCCTCCTATAGCACATCCTACCAGCGAGCTAGTTAATCCCAAGATCAATCCCTCGAAGAGGAATAAGATTACTACTTGACTTCTCTTGATCCCCATAGCTAGCATCATACCGACCTCTCTAGTCCTCTCTAATACAGCCATCAACATCGTGTTTATTATGATCGAGGCTACAATAACGAAGACAAAGAACAATATGATCATAAATCCTTTAAGCTTAGCTCGAGCTATGGCAATGGCGTCTCCCTCCAGATCTCTCCAGGTATGAAATTCCAAACCTGATATCGAACCGCCTATACTTTGCTGAAGCCCTTCTTTAACTTTATCATCGTTGTCTGGATCATCTATCGTCATCGCTATCTCTGATACGCCTCTCCCCATATCGAGCAGTTGTTGAGCTTGGGTTATGGGGATGAATACCATCATCCTCTCATATTCGGGAAGATTGGCGCGAAATATCCCCACTACCTCGAAGTCCATCGCATTCACCGCGCCATAAGCGGTTTCAGTGGCTATGGTGAGGATATCGCCCAGCTCAGCATTCAGCAGGATAGTCATCTCCTTGCCTATTAGTATGCTAGCCTCATCACCACTTGCTAGATATCTACCTCTCTCTTGAGTAACTTGAACTAAGGAGCTAACTCTGGGTTCCGAAACAGGCTCAATACCAATTCCTAAAGTTGGCATTGAATCTATACCATTGCTAACAGTTCCCACAAATTTTATCCTAGAGGTTACATCTTCAACGGATGGGTCTTTCTTCAGTAACTCCTTGAGTTGAGAAGGATCATCTATCGAGAGCTCCAAGGCGATCTCCTCATCCTCCTTTTCCCTCTCAACATATCCCTCGGAATGAATTTGAATATGTCCCGTCTTAGTTCTGATCAGATTATCTATCATCTGATCTTCCATTCCTTTGAAGAAGCCTAAGGCCAGGACTACAGAAGCCACGCTGATCACTATAACTACTGCATTAATTAAAGATCTTCGCCTATTTCTCAGCAGATTGCGAGCAGCCATCTTAAAGAGCATCCACATCTATCTTCCACCTCCCGATCGATTTTAAACTAACCCACATCTCTTAGAGCCTCTACTGGTCTTAACTTAGAGGCCATATAGGCTGGATAAAGAGTTGCCAAAATCGAGATGATCAAGCCGAAAAAGAAGATGGTTATTAAGCTATTCCAGGAGAAAGCCGCAGTTATCATCTCCAGAGGAAAGGCATTCCACGTCTCTTCAGGAAGCATATCCTTGGCGCCTCCAAAGTAAGACCATAATACTTCTATGGGGACTTCATGAGCTTGGAGATAAAGGATCATACCAGTTCCTATCGAACATCCGATAGCAGATCCGATCAGCCCTAATATGGCCCCTTCCCAGATAAATAGGGTTATGATCTGTCTTCCTTTTACTCCCATTGCTGATAACATCCCGATCTCCTGGGTTCTCTCATATACAGCCATAATCATCGTATTAACTATACCTGCCGCCGCCAAAAGGAGAATAAGCCCGCTTATTCCTCGAACAATGGGACGACCCATCGCCATATATTGTTTGATCACCGTTCCCAAATCTAGCCAGGTATGGACCTCTAAGGGAAGTACTTGCTTTTTGAAATCCTCCCTTAGATGATCTGCTACAACCTCTGTCTGTGTTTCATCCTTGAGACGA
>CAZSTA010000236.1:0-5048 GCA_964609495.1 uncultured bacterium
TCAGGATCTCTTAAATCTTAGCAGAAAACTCAAGGTCTCAGCCGCTACAGATCCTGCTTGGTCGCCCGAGGGAAGACGCATCGCCTTTGTATTGAATCGAGATGGCGATCGTGATATATTCATAGCCAATGCCGATGGAACGGGAGATGTTCAACAGCTCAAGGCTGATTTAGGGGGAGATGATATAGATCCCTGTTGGACCTCCGATGGAGAGTCCATAGTTTTCAGTAATTTTGGGACTAGTAAGGCTGGTATCTGGAGGATGAGCATAGATGGGAAGGAGTTACAGAGACTTAGTGATCACCCTACGGATGATGACCCTAATTGTTCCCCCGATGGAAAGATGATAACCTTTAACCGTAAAGTAGGTGGAACTAAAGAGGGAGAGGAGATACTTGTAATGAATATAGATGGGAGTGGAAAGCGGGTATTAACTAGCAATAATGTAGCAGATGATAATTCAGTTTGGTCTCCTCATCACTGATTTGGAAAAAGGAGAGGGAAAGATGAAAGAGATAGAATTCCTTAAAATGAGTGGAGCAGGTAATGACTTCATCGTCATAGATAATCGAGAGGGGATCATCACACCTGATAATATAGGAGGGATTAAGGGGGAGATTCTTCCCCTATCGGAGTTCATCAGGCGAGTCTGCACCAGAAGATGGTCGATCGGTGCTGATGGCTTGATGTTGCTTGAGAAATCGGATAAAGCGGATTTCAGGATGAGATACTTCAACTCCGATGGGGGAGAGGCTGAGATGTGTGGCAATGGCGCTCGCTGTATCGCTCGTTTCGCCTATTTGAAGGGAGCGGCTTCCAAGAAGATGTCTTTTGAAACGATCGCCGGGTTCGTCTCTGCTGAGATACTAGAGGGTGGAGTTAAGATCGGAGTTGATGCAGTTGATAACGTTGAGTTGGAGCTGAAACTTGCTCTGGAGGATGGAACTTCTATAGTAGGACACTATATAAGAGCAGGAGTTCCTCATACTGTGCTTTACGAGGATGATGTGAGTGGGGCAAGGGTAGTTGAATTGGGAAGAAGAATAAGATATCATAAACACTTTCCTCGAGGGACTAACGTCAATTTCGTCCAGATATTAAGTGAGGGAGAAGTCAAGATCAGAACTTATGAGAGAGGGGTAGAAGATGAGACGCTAGCTTGTGGGACGGGAGCAGTTGCGTCTGCGGTATTATCCACTCTCTTGGGTAAGGCTAAACCGCCGATTCTACTTCATGCCGTAGGGGGGGATCTAACGGTTGATTTCAAATGGCAGGATGGAGATGGAGGAGATCTCTCCTCTATAAGCGAGGTATCATTAACTGGTGATGCGAGAGTGGTTATGAGGGGAAGGATAGGTGAGGAAACTTGGCAGTGGTAGAGAACAGAATAATAGCTAAGTTCGGAGGGACTAGCGTAGGGAATGGCGAGAGGATTCGGCTGGCGGCCCGCTCGATAGCCGACCAGGTCAGGGAAGGTAAGGAGGTAGTAGTTGTTGTCTCCGCGATGGGGAAATCCACCGACGAGTTACTAAACGCTTTGGCAGGCTCTACCGAGAGTTCCTATGGACCAGATGATATGGTCGATGTGGTCTCTATGGGGGAGAGAACGAGCATCAGGGTAATGGCCGCGGCTCTTCGCAGTCTAGGGGTCAAAGCCGAATATGTTGAGGTGGCGATGGGGGAGTGGCCAATCATCACTACCTCCAAAGCAAGTGGGGCGGAGGCGATTATCTCCAAGACTCAAGAGATGTGTCAGAAGTATTTAGAGGTTTGGTTAGAAGAGGGAATAACTCCTGTAGTCTGCGGCTTTCTAGGTAAGGATATGGAGGGAAATCTGACCACTTTGGGAAGAGGAGGAAGTGATACTACCGCTTTTATCCTTGGGAAATGCCTTCAGGCTTCGGAGGTTATAGTAGTTACAGACGTGGATGGAGTTCTCTCAGCAGATCCTCGTCATATAGGTGAGGCGCAGATGTTATCCACGATCACGGTGGAGGAGATGAATATTCTGGCTAGCAAGGGAGCCAAGGTGCTTCATCCTAACGCCCTAAGATATAAGACCCCAGAGATGAAGGCTAAGATAGTTCACTTCAGGCATGGGGATCTAAACGCGCCGGGAACGGAGATCGTGGGTTTTCCTCAGCAGGAAGTGATCTTGCAGAAAGAGAGGTTATCTACAGTCACTATTGTGGGAGAGAAAATTCTGCAAACTCCTGGATTGCTAAGCAAGATATCACGCGCTTTAGCCGATGAGGAGATCTCTATCTATGATTGTGCGGTAGGAACAACTTTCTTGGGGTTATATGTAGAGGCGGAAAAAGCTAAACGCGCCTGTGATATCCTTCATCCGATAGTTTTAGAGGATACTAATCTTAAATCCTTGACGGTCACTAATGATATCGCGATGATCATAGCTAAAAGCTATGGATTCATCGAGACCCCTGGGGTGATCTCTAAGCTGACTGCCCCGCTAGCGGAGAGGGATATCAATATAATTGAGATGGTGACCATCAAGACGGATATTATGATCTTCATCAATTGGGAGGTGCGTGAGGAGGCTTATCGCCTCATCAAGGATGTGTTTTCGAGGGGCGATGAGCGATCCTAAAACTAAACTTGATAATCTATAACTATAAAATTTATAATATAAAATAAAAGGGGGTTTGAAGGTTATGTTGAAATTACAAGGGTCTTATGTAGCTATGGTAACTCCGTTCACTAAGGATGGGGAGATTGATAGAGAGGGAATTAAAAGCCTCGTCGAATTTCATATCACGAATGGAACTGATGGACTGGTCCCTTGCGGATGCACTGGAGAGGCGGCTACGCTCTCCCATGATGAGCAAGAGGGAGTAATTGAATTGGTGGTTGAGACCGTCGCGGGCAGGATCTCGGTCTTGGCAGGAACCGGGTCCAACAACACTAAAGAGGCGATTAGACTGACTAAATTCGCAGATAAGGTCGGGGCAGATGGGGCGATGCTTATCACTCCCTACTACAATAAGCCCACCTCTGAAGGACTATATCGACACTATAGCACTGTAGCGGAGGGCGTTGATATCCCAATAGTTATGTATAACGTTCCCAGCCGAACAGGGATAAGTATGGCCCCTGAGGTTGTAGCCAAATTAGTAGAAGACGTTGATAATATCGTGGGGATAAAAGAGGCTAGCGGAAGTTTGAGTCAGATCTCTCAGATATTAAATATCTGTGGAGATAAGATAATCCTTATGTCGGGAGACGACTCTCTGACCTTGCCTATTATGGCTGTAGGGGGAAAAGGCGTTGTATCCGTGGCGGCGAACATAGCCCCTAAGGATGTTGCCGATATGACGGCGGCTTATCTCAAGGGCGATTTGGAGAAGGCACGGCAGTTGCATCACAAGCTCTTCCCCTTATTTAAAGTTTTGTTCATCGAAACTAATCCGATGCCAGTAAAGGCGGCGATGAATATAATGGGATTGCCTGCTGGAGAGCCTCGTCTTCCTCTTACTCCTTTATTGGAGAGCAATATCCCTAAATTAAAGAAAGTTATGGAGGGTTGCGGTCTTCTGAAGTAAGGGGTGTGAGTATGATGAGTGGGAATAAAGTTTTGCGTCTCATAGCTCTAGCTCTAGTCTGTATTTGGTTGATCGTCTGGGCAGTTAATTTGATCATACCCTTCGATAACTATCTATCTGGGGGATCCTCCTTAAGGGATATAGCCGCCCTCGTTTTTTTGGGGATTATCTTCTCTCTGGTGTATTTCTTCCGCAGGAGGAGAGTGAGGGAGATAGAGAACTTGCGGAAGAAGGATATTAAGAAGCTCATAAAGGAATTAGCTCTGCGAAGGGGTGGCAAGTTGAGATCCTCTGAGGTAGCGGAGGCTCTGGATCTCGCTATAGGTGAAGCGGAGAAGATCTTGGGAGAGATGGTCATTGAAGGGACTATGTCCATCAAGATAACTGAGGGGGGAGCGGTCATCTACGAATTTGTGGAGAGCATTGAAAGCAATTTATAGGGGGTGTCTGAATTGATCAAGGTTATTGTCAGCGGGGCTTGTGGACGTATGGGGTCCAGGGTAGTCGCGGCTGTTAATAAGCAGGAGGATATGGGGTTGATAGGAGGATTAGAGGCAGATGTTAATGTGGGAAGGGATATCGGGGAGGCCGCTGGCTTGGGGAACATAGGATTAAAGGTCAGCGGAGATTTGGGGAAGATAGTAGATAGGGCTGATGTCTTGGTGGAATTCACCAATCCCGAGACCTCGCTTGGACATCTGCGAGATGTGGTTAAGCATAACAAAGCGATGGTTTTGGGGACGACTGGCTTCTCCGATGATCAGATGAGGGAGATCAAGGAGTTGACCAAAAATATCCCCTGTGTTATGGCTCCGAATATGTCAGTGGGGATCAATGTCCTTCTGAAGGTCGTCGCCGATCTAGCCAAGTGGCTTGGAGATGAATACGATATAGAGATCGTAGAGACACATCATCGCTTCAAGAAGGATGCCCCTAGTGGTACCGCTAAGAGGATAGCCCAAGTCTTGGCTAGTGCCTACAATCGAGATCTCGGCGAGGTGGGTGTCTATGGCCGTCAAGGGATGATAGGGGAGAGGAGCGGAGATGAGATCGGTATCCTCGCCATCCGAGCTGGAGATACTGTCGGCGATCATACAGTTATATTTGGAGGGATCGGAGAGAGATTGGAGATCACCCATCGAGCGCACAGCAGAGATACCTTCGCCTATGGGGCGATTCGAGCGATTCGCTTTGTCACCAGCGCTCGTAAGGGTCTCTATGATATGCAGGATGTTTTAGGGATTAAGGATTGACATACTCCAACGACTGAAGGTCTTCGGATTCTAGGTCCAAGTTGTAACCTCATACTAATTGTCAAAGAACTAGGTATAGTATAAAAGGTGATATTGTTAAGTGTTTTTACTTCTGCCTATTGGTCTTTGCCGAATTAATGGGACTATTGAAGATTTTTCTCCTGTTAGATCTCGAACCCACCTTAGATAAAGGAAACTTTTGCCGGTAACAAAACTCAAGGTTCAAAAGTTTCCT
>CAZSTA010000237.1:0-4934 GCA_964609495.1 uncultured bacterium
GGAGAAGCAGAATGGGTGATTCATCAGGATGGAGTCCATGCTAATTTCGTAGGCAGTCTTCTCATAGCTCATCGGGTCTTCGAGGTATTGGCGAATAATTGCAGTTGTTTATCATTGCGTACCAGAGCTAAAGATGAAGGAACTGAGTGGACTAAAACTACCGAATCTATGAAGTATGTTAAGAACAAATACTAACAATTACTTCTCAAAATATATCTGAAGTTATAGGCGTAGAGGAGGAAGGATAGTAAGAAAGTCCAGAAAATTTTTTGTTCTATCCTCAAAAATCCCTTGACTTCCTCCCTATTTTGTGGTATAGTTACTCGGTATATGAGATTTATTATCTCATATACCAAGTTTTTTGCGTAATGAGTGTAAAAAAGGAGGTGAGAAGTTTAAAACTGAGAGGTTGTAACAATCAGTATTAGAGGTTTAAGTCTAAGGATCCTGTAACTCAGAGTTTTTTACTGCTCTGAAAGAAGCTTACCAAATTTTGAAAGGGAGGAAATTTAAATGAAGAAGCATCTCATCATAGCTATGGGAGTTGCTTTGTTGTTGTTAGCTTTAACTGGAAATGTCGTCGCTGCCAAAACTACGATAAATCTCTTCATGCATTCTCATGAGCCTCTTGTTGATGCGATGACGCAGTTGTCAGAAGAGTATATGAAGGAACATCCAGATATTTATATCGAGCTAAGCCATGTTCCGGTAGATCAGTGGGAGACTAAGTTAGTGGTTATGGCGGAAAGTGGAGCAGGACCAGATATAGTTAATCCGTTTAATCCTGGGACTGTGACTTTGGTCGCTGCGGGAAGATTAGATCCTGCTCCTGATTTCGTTATAGAGGATATAATGGAGAACTTCCCAGAACCAGTGACCAAAGGTGGAATGGTGGATGGAAAGATATATGGATATAAGCTCGAGACAACGGTATGGCTTCCTATAGTGAACTTAGACCTATATGAGGAGTCAGGTCTTGCCGAACCTGAGACCTGGGATGATCTTATCGAGGTGAATCGGAAGCTCACTAAGGTTGATGAGAATGGCGAGATCCTGCAAGCCGGTGTGGATCATGGGGTTGGGTTGAGGATGGTGCAGACCTGGGGTCCTTACCTTTGGAATAGGGGAGTAGATGTGCTTAATGAGGATAAAACGAAAGCGGCTTTCAACACCCCTGAGGGAATCAAGGCGACTGAGGAGTATCTTGAGACTGTCCATCCAGAGCTATCCGATTCCTTTATCCGTCAGCAATGCGTGATTGCTACATTTGGTCCTTGGTATAAGCCAATAATAGATTATAATGCTCCCGATATTCGTTACAAAGCTTTCGCTCCCCTGAAGACTAAGGCTGGAGAGCCTGCGGCTATGGGATATGATTTCATCTGGGGGGTAAATGCAAATAGCGATCCCAAGGTCAAAGAGGAAGCTTGGAAATTCCTTATGTATGTGGGAAGTACTCATGGAGAGGAAGTCTTAAATACGAAGTGTGGATTGGTGATCGGGAGAACGGAATATATGAACAGCCCAGAGATTCAGAATGATCCTTGGCAGAAAGTATTCTATCAAGGAGCTATGACTGCCATAAGAAGGCTGCAATATTTTCCCGGTTGGCCGAGCATTGAAGCTGCTATCTATCAGCAGATGTCCAGAATGGCCTCCGAAGAGATCTCCATCGAGGAGGGCTTGAAATTGATGGAGGAGGATATCAATCGACTTTTGGAGAGTATGTAAAGGTTAGCTTTAATGCTTAGTTTAGGATCTTGAGAAGCGATCTTCGAAAATGGGTGCTAGATTTAGAATCTAGCACCCTAATTGCCCAATTTGAAAGAGAGGAAAGCAAAATGCAAGAGATGGGAAAATTCAAATATTTCCTTAGGAAGCATCGTCTTGCTATAGCGGGTTATCTCTTCATAACTCCCAGCGTTTTATTCTTTATAGCTATTTATGCCTATCCCGTTTTGTATGCTCTGGTGATGAGTTTCTTCGATTGGAAACTGCTTGCTGGTAGCAGACCCTTCATCGGCTTCCAAAATTTCAAGTATGTCTTTTCCTCGGCAAGTATCTTTTGGCCATCTTTGAAAGTCACCGCTTATTACTCAGTTACCACGGTTTTCCTTTTCATATCGCTGGGACTAATCTTAGCTGTAGTCTTTAATAAATTAATACCTTCCATTCGCACCTTAATGCGGACGATCACTTTTCTTCCTGTCCTCACCTCCGGCGTCGCGATTGCGATTATCTGGAAGTGGATGTATGTCCCGAGGGGGGGATTATTAAATGGACTTTTTGCTTATATAGGGCTAGGGCCTTTTAAGTTCTTAACCAGCTCAAAACAGGTGATGCCCTCCATTATTGCCTCCTCAGTTTGGAGCATAGTAGGGTATGATATGCTTATCTTCACTGCGGGATTAGCAAGTATCCCAAATGAGTATTATGAAGCGGCAAAGATCGATGGAGCTTCGGAGTGGGATCTCTTTTGGCATATAACTCTGCCTCTTCTTAGACCAGTAACTTTCTTCCTAGTTGTAACTGGATTGATTGGTGCGTTTCAAGCTTTCACCCCTATGTATGTGATGGCCAATGGTGGTCCAGGTATCTCAAGCACTACCCTTACTCTCTATATATATAGAGAAGCATTTCAGCGATATAAGATGGGATTGGGATGTGCTATTGCCTTTGTTCAATTTCTGATGATTCTATTCCTCACTGTAGTCCAATTCAAATCTTATCTTAGAAGAGAAGGTTAATCAAGGGGGCGAAGTATGAAATTAAGATATTACACCGGGAAAATTATTCTCTATTTGATGATTATCCTTGTGCTATTTGTAATGTTGCTTCCCTACTCTTGGTTGGTAGTGACAGCCTTGAAGCCAGGAAAGCAGATCCTGACTGCGCGTCCTGAGTGGATACCGAAACCAATTATGTGGTCCAATTTCGTGGCTGTATTCGAGGATGTGCCTTTTCTAAGATATTACGGAAATAGCTTATACGTGGCAATGGTAGCCACTTTTCTCAGCCTTCTAACTTGCTCTTTAGCTGGATATGGTTTCTCAAAGTATAATTTTCCCGGGCGCGATCTGATATTTATATGTATTCTAGGGACTATGATGATCCCTTTTCAAGTTATTATGATCCCACTGTATTCTCTTACCTTAAGATTTGGACTTACAAATACCTTATCAGCTCTTATCATCCCCGCGATAAGCAGTGCTTTGGGGATCTTCCTTATGAGACAATTTATGACCTCCATTCCAGATTCTCTGATTGAGGCTGCCAGAATGGATGGTTGTTCCGAGCTGAGGATATATGGTCAGATTGTGCTTCCTCTGAGTAAACCTGTCTTGCTGACCTTTGGCACTTTACAATTTATGATGCATTGGAATAATTTCTTGTGGCCCCTTATCGTTATAGATTCACCTCGTAAGTTAACCATCCCTCTAGCCATAAGCATACTTACGGTTCAGACTCATCTGGTGAAATATAATATCCTTATGGCCGCGGTTGTTATCGCTGCCATACCTCCCCTTATCTTATTTTTTCTAGCTCAGAAGTATATGGGCGAGGCTATTGTTCTAACTGGATTGAAGGAATAATCAGAATAAAAATAGGCAATCGAATATTACTAATTTCGATTGCCTATCTCTCTAATATTATCTCTCAGCCTCGATTATCTACCATATTTTCTACCCTCATCGAGCATTATCAGATAGTTATCGACGGGGATATAGTTAGTGACCGAGTTCCCGCTTCCAAGACAGTATCCACCTCCAGGCTGGCAGATATCGAGCGTCTCTCGCACCCGCTTTCGAATGGCTTCCTCATCAGCCCGACAGAGAAAGTCAACGTCTATCCCTCCGATCACCGCTATCTTATCTCCGTATAATCTCTTAGCCTCAGTTACAGGTTCAATGGCATCCTCAAAGGAGTGTCTGCCATCGATCCCCGCCTCAAGTAAGGCCGGCATAACCGCCTTCAAATTGCCACAGCTATGGAGTATATTCATTCGCCCATTCTCGTGAGCTAACTCGGATACTTTCGCATGCCATGATATCGATTTCTCGATCAATATCTCAGGATCGATCATAGTTGCAGTCTTGAAACCCATATCATCACCGCCGAATAGCAACTTGATCCTATCGAATTGGAGTAAGACCTTTATAAGCTCATAATGTGTAATCCCCACTTTTTTGAACATGGCATCTACTAGATCTGGATTATCGTATATCGCAAAGCAAAGTCCCTCATAGCTCATTATCCAAGTGACCTGTTCAAAGAAGTTGTGGGCTCCAGCAATAAGACACATATCATCGGGAAGATTGCGGGAGAACCACTCTATTTCTGAGGTATCAGCTTTTCCTGGGTCTGGCCAAGGGTAGTTTTCAAAATCCTCCCAGGTTTGGATTGCTCCTACGTGTTCATCCGTCCAACTCCTTGTATCTCTTGTTTGCTCAGAGGGTGCTGTATCCTCAGCATTGATAATGTCCCGAGGAAATTTGATGTTACCCAAAACACAGTTAACATAGTCATAGCCGAGGAATCTTTGCAGATTTATTTGGAGCTTGTGATAATACCAGGGATCGCTCGGATCGAGTTCTTTCGCCAGATCGAATCGCTCAACGATTACATCCTGTACCTCCTTATCCAAAAATAGCTCCATAAAGTGAACGCGTTCGGGAGTGCCTTCCCGGGCAAGGGTTTTCAAAAATTCTTCATAATCTGGTTTCACTTCAACATCGAAAAACATAAGTTACCTCCTTGCAATAGAAAATAGATTAAGCATCAGACCAATTCGATCTCTATCATCGAAAATCAATTATAATTATAACAGTCTTCTTTCAGTCTGTCAATAGCTTTGCTTACTCTAGATGCATATAAAATTGGGGATCAAAGTGATTTCAGATCGAATTATAATTCCCCCTCACCCTGGCCCTCTC
>CAZSTA010000238.1:0-4900 GCA_964609495.1 uncultured bacterium
GGAGTAAAGGTGACCTTGAGCATAGGAGTAGAGGCTATTCTGCTAGATAAAGCTTCCTCTTCTGGCAGGGCTAAGGATGCCCAAGAATTGATAGAGCACGCTCTACATGCCTTGGAAGTGGCAGAGAAAGCTGGGGGGAGTAGGGTCTGCAAATTTATGGGATTTTAGGTTGGATTCTGGAGGAGAAGTCTGAAAAATCAGAGTTTCCAAGTGAATATTTCCTCCTCATTCCCCTTCTCACCAACAATCATTTCTAGGGATATTTTATCTATCTTCTCGTTCTCGGGAATAGGAGGCGATAATATATAGCCCCTTCGAACTCCTCCTGGTTCTATATCTCCCTCCTCAAAGGTCTTTCCTAGATCATGGATCACATCGAAGTAGAGAGAGGAGGATAGATATTCTCCTCCCGAACTGTCAATTAAGCTCAAGGACATCATTGGATATATATCAAATACCTCCTGAGAAATGTTTTTTATCGTAATATCAGCCCTAGTTGCTAAGTTAGTACCTCCTGCTTTAGTGGGATAGGAATAATTTATAGTTACACCCTCTAAGGTAACCTCCAGGTAATCCTTAGTTAGGATGGATTCTATCTCTATAACCTTCTGGTCTGCTATAAGTTGGTCTTCTTCAACATCCAAAGTTTTACCAGATACTATTCGATCGAGGATCTCCTTAGGTTCCATCTCCGACACATAAGGGCTGACTTCCTCTGAGGCAGTCTCCATTCCTAGAGCTGAAGGGGGGAAGAATTGAGTGAGCCTATTTATTAACTCGCCCTTGTTCCAGAGCTCTACACCCTTGCTAGATGCTAGTTGAATTGCTCTTTCTGTGAAGTTTGAGGTAGATACCACTATAGCTTTATCACATTCATTTCTAGAGGAGAAATCTATCGCCTCGCTCACTTGCTCGTCATCGATGAGCTTCTCTGGCTTAACTTTCTTTATGCTTATGGAAATTTTCTCTCCATCTTTAGAGGTTATTAGAGCCATTTCATCCAGGTCAAATTTAACATCTTCTATACGGTAGTTGAGGAATTCGAAGAGATCTTGAATAGTGGTGTTGAATTCCTCTTCACTCATCGCCAGGAGTCGCTCTATATTTCTATCTTCCACCACCGCTTTCCTTTGCTCTTCCTCAACTACTTCTTTCGGTTGGGCTTCGGCAATAGGTTCTTCCTCCCTAAGCTCTTCTTCGGGATATTCCTCTACCTCGAGCTTCCCCTCCATAAGCTCATGTTCAGGCTCATATTCCCCCTCTACTTCTCGGATCTCCTCTTCAGGAACACTGGGGAATAGATATCTATTTATCTCATCCCGGAATCTTCGTCTCTCCCAAAGCTCTATCTCTTCATTCCCTGCCTCTTCCTTAGCAGTGGAATTGAATCTTGAGGTTGTGATCAAAATAGCTCGATCGCATCCATATAAGGTGAGAGCGGAGATGACATTCTGCACCGCGGACTCGTCAATTTCCTCTTGGCGATCAACTCTCCTTATAGCTCGAGCCAGAACCTTCTTTCCGATTATCTCATCTATCATTATCATATCGACTACTTTTTCTTCGGGGATATCAGTGCGCTGAACATCATATCTCATCAATCTGAATAGATCACCCAAGATATTTCCGAATTCGCTATCGTTCATTATGAGGAGGTCATCGACTGTATCTTTTCGCTCTGCCTCTTGGGCAGAGATAGCTTCCCTATCTCTCTTATTTATCTCCCCTCCTATTAATTGGGCAATCCCCTCCTCATCTAATCTGGCTACTCGATTCTCGGATAAGAGTCTAGCAAGAAAGGTAAGCAGATGATCCTCGATCTTTTCAAAGATATC
This sequence comes from uncultured bacterium, assembly GCA_964609495.1. Classification (GTDB taxonomy): domain Bacteria; phylum CAZSTA01; class CAZSTA01; order CAZSTA01; family CAZSTA01; genus CAZSTA01. The sequence goes on from CAZSTA010000238.1 coordinate 1,836, forward strand.
GACATAAGCCTGGATATATCTGGCAAGACCATCCTCGGGTTGAATTCGGGACCAAGTGAATAACTTATCCTTGAAGGCAAGGAAGTCTTTATCCTCCTCTACTACTTCCACTTCCCTAGTTTTGGTCTGTCCCATCGGAATACCGAAGAAACTATTAAACTTGGCTTCCAAATCAAGTTTATCCCAGAGGGCTACTTCTTCCTCCGAGGCGGCATCACGAGCCTCAGGCGTAAAAGAGGAGACACAGGATATGAAGATTATCTTATCGAAACCCAAAATCGATTTCTTCGCGATTGCCTCTCTAATCGGCTCAGAGTCTATATCCTCGATACTTCTCTTGGCTTTAACCATAACTCTGGTATTATCCTTTTCTACTAAGCTCAACTCTGCGGCTCTATCCTGGGCTATATCGGTTCGCTCCAGGTCGTATCCCATTATGCGAAAGATATCCCCCAAGAAAGCGGTAAACTCGTTATCTCTCATCGATAGGAGAGTATTGGCGAACTCACCCTCGACGAGGGTAGGGGCCTCGGGTTGTTCAATCTCGCCAGTCTCACTCCTCTTTTCCTTCTCCTCCTCAATCATCTGGGCTAACTTCTCAACGCTCAACTCAGCAACTTCGTTTTCAGCTAGGACTCTTAAGAGAAATTCTATCTTCTTCCCATCCTCCTCACCGAAGGTATCTACATAAGCACTTATGTAGCGGGCTAGTCCATCTCCAGGGAGGAGCCTTCCTACCGAGAAAAGTTCTTCCCGAAAAGCGATGAACTCCAACTCAGACGGCTTTACCCGAACGGTCTCTCTGGTACCCTTCTCCTCCTGAGCGATAAGTTCCCTCTCTATCAACTCTTTTATAACGCTCTCATCCACCTTGATATTATTCCTCTCCAGAGTCTCCGTTAAGGATTTGACATTATTCAGAGTGGCTCTACCGAATTGACGAACAGCCTCTCTTATGTAAGTGTTCTGTATCTCCTCCAATTGAAGCTCGGTGGGGCGAGCGATCCCCTCTTCAACTTCCTTTATACCAAGTAGAATATCTCTGAGTTGAGGAGCAGCTATAGCTTGTTTATTGCTATAGCATCGAGATCGGATAACGTTAAATCTGTATTCTTCTAGGACACTCTGATCAGCACGAGTAGAAGGTTGTTTTACCCGGCTAGTGACAGATATCCTTATCGTTACTGGATGTTCGAATGTCACTTGGGTTATATCATCTCTATTCAAGAAGAGGTTAGCAGAGGGTTCCTTCTTATCAAGGTGAATGAGATGTCTATCGGTCAAGATAACAGCCCCTCTTATCTGGGAAGAGCCCTTAAACATATAAAGTGGTTCGTAGATATCTATTATCCTCTCCCCTTCCTCTAAAGCTGGCAGGGAGGGAGCAGGAGAATTCTTTTTCGAGCTGAGGAATGATGCTAGCGCTCCTAGTATGCAGAGGAGGGGAATAGCTAGAAGTAAATAATTGTCTCGGGGGAGGATATTAAGGAACCAGGCCCCAAATGCTAGCAAGCCTATAACTATCAGAAGTGCACCAATGAGGATATTCTCCGAAGGACCACCCGTTGCTCGCTTTTTACTCCTTTCGGTCCACTTTTTGTATATATGTTCTAACTTGTGGCTTACCAACTGTGGCTGAGGGAAACCCTTTTTACAGGAAATACAATAAAGAAGGTTCTCTACATTTATTGAGGTGGTTTGTCCCTTCTTCTTCAAACCAGCCTTCACCTTTTCGGGTAACTTATCCCAACTCACCGTTGATCTTCCGCATTGAGGACATACCAAGGTTTCTCGTTTGCCTGTGCCATCTAACTCCGATATATATGTTACATCTTTAGATCTTCTTTCCGCCAATTTGACCACCTCACTGATGATACCAATACTATCGAATATCCCAATATTAGTTTTGTATTATAGTATATTTCGAATTGTTCTTTTTAAGAGTAAGCAGTTATATTAGAAATCCGTAACAATATAAAAATCAAAGGTTGAAAGAACGAATATATCGAAAGGTAAGCTCTGATATAAGACTTTGTCGTATTATCTGCCCCTCCCAATCCCTTGGATTGGGAGTAAGGTGGCATTTTAACTCCTACTAGTCTTCTCCTTAGCCAGAGGAGGAATATTACTCTTCTTCATCTCACTTCTTCCGGAGAAAACAGCCCCTCGAGCGATGGACAGATTGGGGGTCTTTATATCTCCCTGGAGGCGACCGGTATTGTTGATCTCAAGTTTATTAAATGCCTCTATATTACCTTTAACCTCTCCTTCTAAGTAAACATCCCTTGCGAATACATCCGCCTCTAGCCTAGCCTCTTTATCTATGAAAAGTTCCGCTTCAACTCTTATTTCTCCTTCGAGCTTCCCCTTCACCCTCACCGGCTCCTTAGCGTCCATTATTCCTTTTAATTCAGTTCCCACTCCAATAATCGTTCCTCTCTCATCTGCCATAGCTCATCTCCCCCTTTGCCATAAAATTCACTTTGACTTTTCTATCTCCCTAAGGGGAGGCTCTGTGGCTATCGCTATCCTCTCCGCTCCAGCCTCTCGAGCTATATCCATTATCCTCACAACCTTCCCGTGCAGGACGCTCTCATCAGCTTGAAGGATGACCAGTTTATCACCGCTCTTAGCTAATTCTTCAGCTAGTCTGGCCTCTAAATCCCTTCCTCTTGTCTCCTCATTATTGACATAGATAGTATTATTCCTAGTGATGGTTACCACGATATTTCTACTCACCTCAGCCTTAGCAGTCTGGGAGGAAGGCAATTTTACATCCAGAGAAGCAACAGCGAAGGTTGTCGAGGCCAGGAAGAAGATGATCAATTGCAGAAACACATCAACCATAGGAATAATATTCACGTTTAAGACGGATATTTCTCTTTTACGTCTCCTAAAATTCATATCCCATCACACCTTATAAGGAAACTTTTTAACCTTATATATTTTTGTCTGCAAAAGTTACCAGAACACTTTCCGCTCTATTACCTGCAAAAGTTTCGCCACATGTAAACTTTGTGCTGGGGAATATGATTCTCCCCCTCACCCTATCCCTCTCCCACGAG
>CAZSTA010000239.1:0-4885 GCA_964609495.1 uncultured bacterium
AAACCACTCCCCAGCCCCCCTCCCAACTATTCTCGGTCCTAATCCAACTCTTATGCCAACCGATCGAGGTGGGGGATTCGATATCCTTATCGAGATTTAAACGGCTGAAGTAGCCGTATCCTTTGAGAATAAGTTCATCTTTCAAGCGATAGGAAACATCTAGCTCCATCCCATCTCCTCGACTATAAGAGGATATCTTCTCCTCCTCACGCCATTGCCGAGTGGCGGAGCGCTCCCATCTGTTTTCCTCCCAATAGGAGGAGTAATACAGTTGTCCGCCTAAACTTAGATCGGGATTGAATTTATATACTATACCGCCTGCTATTAGAAAACCTCTCCCCCAATCATTTATATCCGATTTGCTTTCCCAATTCTTTTCGGGGGAAGAGGAATCGAAAGTATGAATAGACTTTCCGATAATATTGCTGAGGAATTTATAATCCAAGCGTAAGCCTAAATCCAGGGTCGGACTGAAACTGTGTCCTCCGAAAAGGGTTATAACTCCTTCGTAACTCGTATCATCCTCTTGGGTCTTTTCGCTCTCATTACCGTCCACCTCTACTTTTGAATAATCCATCTGGTAACTTCTGCCTCGGTGGAATATTCCGATATTCGAGGCTTTTAGAGAGAGAATACCCCCTATAGAATAGTCGATATCTAAGGAATCGGTATTCGTTTTATAATCGGTTTCGGAGGAACTTCCAGAATCTCTACCTCTCTGACTATCTAGCTCGGAGGAAAAAAATATCTTATTCCCTTTCACAGAGGCTACTTCGGCGGAATTGATCCAGATATCATAATCCTCATCGTCAACTATCCGTTGCATATCTCCTATTGCCTTCAATCTTAGTTCCGAGCAATGAACAGGAGGACACCAAATACAGAAGGAATAGGTGAGTAGGATGATGGTCAAGAGGGTCTTCATCTTCGGATTCATAGCTAGTTATTAGTTCACTTTCTCCATTTAGAGTCTTAGTTCGTCTAAATCAGGTTTGTTAAAGGCTATTACGAATACCTTATCACCCTTATTAAACCTATAATCATAAGGAGGATTGATTTGAACTTCGTCACCAGTTTTGATCCCCACTGCGATTACGCGATCCTGAACTAGATGGATCAGTATATCCCTGAAGGTTCTTCCGACAAAGCTTAGGGGAAGGTCAACCATATAGACCTCGTTTCCGCTCTCCTGATAAGTCAATAGCTCGGTGAAGAACTGAGATAAGCCATGGGTGAGAGCAACTTGTGATAGTAATTTCTCCCCCAGCTCGTTAGAGGATATGATCTCATTTACCCCAGCTCTCTTCAGATGAGGGATGTTCTTAGAATCTACGACCTCAGCGCAAACGTATAGCTCGCCCTTCCCTAACTCGTCAACTGCCAAAGCTACTAGGATAGATTTCGCATCAGCTAACTCTCCCGTCTTTGGATCTGCTAGGATGATCATTGCATAGGCTTTATCCGCGCCAGCCCTTCTTAGAACCATCTCATCAGCAGGGTCTCCCTTGATCAGATGAACATCATCGAATACAGGTTCATCGCTGAGATGAATGTTATCGATATCCTCCGAGATGATGACTGCGGGCCGTTTTACCTTTACTACAGGAGCATGAAGCTCTCGGATAATATCCTCTCCCTTGTTGTTCCATCCACATAGGACTATATGTTCGTCTAGTATCGTTGAACCCAACCCCCTTCTTTCCCTCAATTCTCGCTCTACAAGGATCGAGGCTATGGTAGCCGTGAATATACCTATTATACCGATACCAACGGTTATGATAAGAGTAGCGATGATCTTTCCCCCAATCGTGAGAGGTATCCCTCTCTCGAATCCACTGGTGAGATAGATTATTATCGACCAAAAGGCTTCGGGAAGAGTGCCAAAATCCCCAGGATTAGATCTCCTCTCAGTTATATACATAGCAAAAGCACCTATGAACCAGAGAATAAATATAAACAATATCACTCTAAGGATCTTATGACGATTTAGGAAGCGCTTTATCTTATGAATCGCGCGAAATAGAATCTCTCTCATCTTATCTCTATCACTTATTACTATAGGTTTCAGAAAAGACAGCTAGTATCTCCTCTACTACCCTCTTTGAAGCCCCTTTCCCTCCCATAACGCTCTGCAACTGACGAGACATCCTCTTGCGCTCCACCGCATCCTTTAGCAATCTAATAGCTGGCCAAGAAATATCCTCTGGAGATATTACTCCTCTTATCTCGGGCATTATCTCCTTTTCAGAGCGTATGTTTGGATGGGAGACGAACTTTATCCTCTTGTTCAGAGCCTCAACAACAGCTCGCTTCAGAGGTGGACCAATGAGCGGAATCTCCCCCACCCAGTTGAAGAAGCCGTCAATGGGGAGTTTCTCTGGCCTATTCAGAGGAACCACTACAATAGTTGAAATCCCTAGGCAAGCTAATTCGGCGGTCTTAGTTCCTGGAACAGTAAGGGCTAGATCGCAGGTAGCCATCACCTCATAGGGTTTTTTCTCTATAACTATTATCTCTAATCCCTCATTTGATATGATCTCCCCTATCCTTCCTCCGTTAGCCCCCGGCTCTACAAAAAGGACCCCTTTTGAGCCATCCAAATATTTCCCTACATCTTCCCTTTGGATAGAACTTGCTAATTCCTCTTTGGAGGTGAAAGGAGATAGAGCTAATATAAACTGAGTTTGAGGATGCTCCTGTTTGATCAGCTCGCTCACTTTAAGGAAGAAGGGCATCATATATTTGACTTGATAAGGACGGCTACCGGGCAACAAAGCTACGATATCAGCTTCAGGGTCTAATCCCCACAGTTCAGCAGCTTCTTCCCTAGCCAACGTTGGTTTGATCCCCTCTACCATCAGATTCCCTACGGTGACAACTTTCTTAGGAGGAACACCTCTATTTATCAGCTTTAGCCTTATTCTTTCTTCTGGCACTAAGAATCTATGGGTATATCTTATCCAAACCGCTCTTCCCTCAGTATATACTACCAAGGGAAAACGAAGACGGAGGGAGAGAATAAAGGTATGGAATGGATCTCCTCCCATATGAATAACTACTCCTTGAGGTTGAGGTTTGAAATTAGAGGGAAGGCGATTTAAGAGCATCCATCTTATATATTCCCTCGAGTTGATGACGACCTCCACTTGGGGCATCTCGCTTGCTACCGCGCTCTCCATTCCACTTGCATATTGGCAAGGGGGGATAACTATCACGATCCTAGCTTGGGGTAGCATCTCCTTCAGCTTCGCAACTGTGGGTCGCACCCATCCTGATAGTTCACCTGGGCTGTTAGTTACAATAATTGTATCCATCTTTATATCCATATTGAAGTATCTTTAAAAATTCCTCTCGATCTCTTTTCTCTTATTCTTTTCTCTTATCAGCCATGAATTTCCAGCTAGAGGCATTACTTGTGCTGAACTTTATCCAGATATTTTCTAATCTCCGCTTTAGCTCCTCTATATTTGAGCTCTCATCTTGTTCGATCTCACCAAGCTTTCTCTTAACTTCCTCTAAATCATTGCTTATATGAAGCACTAATTCTCTAAGTTCATTTATCTTAACCTTAGTATTTTCTCTGAGCATAATTAATCATCTCCTTTTTTAACTTGATCTATAACTCCTCCCCCCAGCACCAATTCATCTTCGTAAAAGACGACGGATTGCCCAGGAGCTATAGCCCTCTGAGGCTCATCAAATTTCACAAGCACTGCGTCATCTGATAGAGGAGTAATGATGGCTTCTGCCTCTTCGGATCTATATCTGATCTTCGCTTTAGCTCTAATCAGTTCCTCTGGGCGAGCGATAGAAAGCCAGTTCACAGGAGAAGCTATAAGAGCGGACTGAAAGGTATCCTCAGCAAAACCTAAAGTTATGATATTGCTATTCTTATCTATATCAATAACATAAAGAGGACGAGAGTGAGATATACCCAAACCTCTTCGCTGACCTATCGTATAAAATGGGTAGCCTCTATGCTCTCCTAAGATACTGCCCTCTTTATCTCTGAAGTATCCTTTCTCTATTTTGAGGTTTACCCTTCCCCTCAAAAAAGCTCGATAATCGCTATCTGGGATAAAGCAGATCTCTTGGCTCTCAGCCTTATCCGCTATAGCTAAATCCAATTCCTTAGCTTTGTCTCGGATTTCATCCTTAGTGTAGTCGCCTAGAGGCAAGAGTATATGTTTTAATTGGTCCTGAGTTAGATTATATAAAGCATAGGATTGATCTTTATGGACATCCTTTCCCTTCCTAAGGATATATCTTCCTCTTAGCTTATCATATTCGACCCTAGCATAATGACCAGTTGCTACATAATCCACCCCTAATCCCAAAGCTCGCTTTAACAATACTCCAAACTTTATCCTCTTGTTACATTCGATACAGGGATTGGGAGTTCTTCCCAAGAGATATTCCCGACAAAAGGGTTCAATTACCTCATTCTCAAATTCCTCGACCATATTCAATGTATAGTGAGGAAAGCCTAATTTCTGGGCTACGTTTCTGGCATCGAACACCGCTTGAGGAGAACAGCAGGCGCCGAATTTTCCTTCGAGATGGTCGGACTCTGTATAGGGCCATATTCGCAGAGTAACACCTATTACCTCATAACCTCTTTCCAAAAGTAAAGCCGCGGTTACGGAGGAATCCACTCCTCCACTCATCGCAACTAAAACCCTTCTTCTCTTAATAATTGTTCACCTCTACCTAATGATAGCATTTACATAATAACACACCAAGATAATTTTGTCAAGCTTATCTCTCTTTGGGGAAGCATATAAGATCGAGAGGCTGACATCTAATTTACTTTGTAATCACCCTCCCCTAACCCCTCCCGTCAGGCACTGTAAAAAATAGAATGAAAAAAGTCGAAAATTTGCTG
>CAZSTA010000240.1:0-4876 GCA_964609495.1 uncultured bacterium
ATAAAGCTCTCACCCTCCCTGGTGGGACCGATATTCACTTCTCTCGAATATCTAGTCGGTTATCCCTACGGTTGTGTGGAGCAGACGATGTCTCGCTTCCTGCCCGATGTCGTAGTAGATCAGGTCGTCAAAGCTTTGGGGATCTCCAATCCTCACCTCGAGGAGTTACCAGCTATGGTCTCCTCGGGATTGCAGAGGCTCTACGCCTTTCAGCACGGCGATGGTGGTTGGGGCTGGTGGAAACGTGATGATACGAAGCCCTATATGACCGCTTATGTGATATATGGCTTGACCTTAGCCAGGGAGGCGGATTATCTAGTGGAGGAGAATGTTATCAAGCGCGGGATCATCTCTCTGCAAAATCAGTTGAAGAAGACCGAGGATCTTGATACGAGAGCCTTCATAATATATGCCTTATCGCTCACCGATTCTCCTGCCCAAGAAGGGGCTCTGTATTTATATAGTTATACTAGCAGACTATCCGATTACGGAAAGGCCTTGCTAGCTATGAGCTTGCAAGAGATTCGTCCTGATCTATCGCAAGAGATACTAGAGCGATTGAGAAAAACAGCCATATCTGATTTAACTGGGGTTCACTGGGGTGCAGCTCTTCAGCGGTATCGTTGGATCGATAATAGTGTGGAAACTACCGCCTATATCCTTCAAGCCTTCCTTGAATTAGCACCTGAGGATGAGATAATCCCCGATATCATTCACTGGCTTGTCGCGAATAGAAGAAATGCTCATTGGGGCTCAACAAAGAATACCGCCGCGACGATCATCTCTCTGGCTAAATATCTGAGACAATCAGGAGAGCTATCTCCCTCTTATAGCGTTGATCTTCTCTTAAATGGAGAGTTGCTTAGAACTATAAGAATCGAAGCTGAGGATTTGTATAAAGCGGGTCTGGAGTTAGCGATCCCAGCCTCTCAACTCCTCAAAGGACATAACTCGGTGGGGTTGAAGATGAAGGGAACTGGGCGTCTCTATTACAGTTTAGATCTCGAATATCTCCTTCCTCAAGAGCATCTCGAGGCTTCTTCGCAGGGGATTAAAGTCAGCCGAGCCTATTCGAATCCCATCTCCAAGGTGGGAGAGACGACCAAAGTGACGCTGATGATCGATGCTGAGAGCGATTATCGTTACGTGGTGATCGAGGATCGTCTCCCTAGTGGCTATGAGGTAGTAAATGTCTGGGGAGGTGTAGCCAAGTGGGACTACTGGTATGTCCGCAATGATATAAGGGATACAAAGGTTGTATTCTTCGCCACCAATCTGCGGAAGGGGCTTCATCTCCTCGCTTACTCTCTGCGCGCTGAACTTCCCGGACATTATATAGCTCTTCCTGCCCAGGCGGAGATGATGTATGCACCTCATATCAGGGGAAATTCAGCCGAGAGCAAATTGCTTGTCGGGGAAGAATAGATACCGGTGAGAGTTGTAGCCATAAGTTTAACGATATTTCTATTCATTATGCCCTGGGCTTATTCTAGCTCGGGGCATGATGTTTGGACGCTTGATTTCTCCCCGGAGGATGAGGAATTAGCTGAGGCTGTGCTCAAATATGCAGAGGCAACCTATCAGTTAGTCAAGGATAAACTGGATTGGGATATGCAATCAGTTACTATCCATCTGGCGCGTCCTCCTCGTGATGACTATAGCCGAGATTATGCCTCTCAGCGAGATAGAGCTTGGTTCGATCCTGTTATGCTTAAAGATAAAGATCCTAGATTGCAATTTATGATTATCGCTCATGAGCTTATCCACAGCGCCACCCATCAGATAATGGGGATCACTGCGAAAGAGCTTCCAAATTGGCTCTATGAAGGACTCGCGGTCTATCTCTCTGGCTATGATCAAGATCTTGAGTTGAGGGGATTGAAGGAGGAGGGACTCCTTGTAGCTCTGCACACTTTGAGATACAGGGGAAGACCAAAAGGATTACGAGCTAAGCAGATATACGCTCAAGGATGGTATGCGGTAAAGCGCATTGAGGAGCTAAGGGGCTCTAAAACTATAGGCGAGTTCCTTAAAATGGCGGGAGAATTAAACGATTGGAAGGAAGCCTTTCGAATAACGATCGGCCTCACCTTTGAGGAGTGGGAGGAGAAAATGGATGAGGAGTTAAATTCATAGGATAGGCAAGCTACGGCTGAAATACCTTCTTATGAATTCCTTGACCGCCTCCTCGACCGAAGCGAAATACCATTCTTTATTACGTCTGTTAGATATAATATATTGATAACCGGGAACTGTCTTCCTTATTCTTGCTTCACTCCCTTCCTCGAGGCGTCTCTCGATCCAGGCGGGGTTATAGCTCTCTGGGCCATCAAAGCCAAAGTGAGATAGTTCGCCATTGGTAAGACAGTCAGCGAGGTATTTCATCACTTCCTTACGGAGTTTATCTTTTGAGTCAGTACAAAGTTTCTTAGTTCTCTCCGCATCTTCCGAGTGGTTCTCATAAATCCTGATCTCGAACATCGGCTTGCTCCTCCCCAGAGATCGCCTATAGATATGTCTGCTTGATAGCCCTAAAATGATTTCGTTCATATTGGATTCTGCGTGCTTAGCCAAGGTTTCAAATTTAAATCACCCTCCCCTAACCCCTCCCATCGAGGGAGGGGAATAAGAAGAGCAGTCCTATCTGGCTGGATATTCCCTCTCCCCTCGTGGGAGAGGGATAGGGTGAGGGGGGAAATTATCTCTTTCACTCATTAGATCAATCTAGCGCACCTTATGCGGATATGAGCGAATGATTTTATATGCCAGAAATAATGTGGTACAATTTATGTTTTAACTGAGCTATCCCTTCTTCACTCAGAATTATATCGTATAAACTGATCTCTGTCAAGCATTATTCCGCGTTTAAAAATCAAAAAAGCTTCTTCTCTATAATCGCAAGATATGATGACTGCGGAGATTTTAACTCAGCTTGGTTATCACCTCCTCTCTCTTAAAGGCTTTAGCTCCTAAGCGAATTAAGATATAGTCAATGATCCAGAAAACTAAACCAAGAAGTCCAGCAAATCCTGTGCTTAGATAGATAACCCCAAACACTTGAAGGAATATGATAGCCAGAATCGGAAGAACAACAGTTCCTCCTAATTGCTGAGCTTCTTGGAAACCTCTCACCTTAGCCGAGACCAAAACAGTTACTCCCAGACCGAAGAAGGAGATCGCGGGGACAACCCAGATCATCAGCACGATCCAGAGCAGATTAGGGAAGAATATCCTTTGAAAGGTGGGATAGGCTAGGATATTAACTATTAAGGTGTAAGCGATAAAGCATATCCAGGCTATGATCACCGAAGGAATAAAGGCTGAAAGGATCTTCCCCGCTAGAAGCTCTTCATCCGTTATAGGTGTATATAGTATCCCTTCTATAGTCTTTCGCTCCTTCTCTCCGGCGAAGCTATTTGCCCCGATTATGCTGGAGAACATAAGAGGCACTATCAGGAAGAAGGGAGCGAAGAAGAGAACGATCATCAAATATATCTGCCTCTGCTTATCCGTTAGATCGATTATCTGACTGCTCAAGCTGGGAGGCATCTTGTCTATGAAGTTATCTAAGAACTCCTGAGATGAAGAGACAAGATTCCCTGAAGATGGTATTAAGATAACCAAGCTGGGAAGGACGATCACCATAATAATGGGAACGATGATCATCGGGATCCAAAGCTGTTTGCTTTCTTTTACCTCCTTCAAATCCTTTCTGAAGATTACGCTTATCCGCTTCATATTCACTTATTATCACCCCTCAGCTTGAAATATATCTCTTCTAGGGAATGGGCTGCCTCAATTACTGAGAATATCCTGCCCCCAGCATCGACGATAGTCTTTACTAAATCTGGTATCCTATCCGAGGTTTCAAGTTTTATGGAGAGCTTGTTATCATCCTCTACTTTCAAGCCATCGGTATAGTCTAAATCTTCGATCATCTTCACTAGAGAATCGCTTATCTCTGCTAAGGAGATATCAACTTGAGTCCCCTCCCAAAGTCTCTTCTCGAGCTCCTTCGGAGAGCCAGAGGCTATTATCCTCCCTTCACTTATCACCGCTATTCTTGAGCATAACCTCTGAGCTTCCTGAAGATTATGAGTGCAGATAAAGACGGTTCTTCTTTCCTCTTTACTTAGTTCTTCAATATAATCTCTAACTAACCTCGCAGCTTCTGGATCAAGCTTCGCGGTGGGCTCATCGAGGAATAGGATATCTGGATCGTGAATCATAGTCCTAGCTAGTGAGAGCCTCTGCTTCATTCCAGAACTGAAAGCCCCTACTTTATCATTCTTTCTATTCGATAGGCCGAATAATTCCAACATCTCATCTATCCTTCTCTCCAACTCCTTTCCCCGAATCCCATACAATTCGCCGAAAATACGCAGGTTTTCGATTGCAGATAATCTCTCATAAAGGGCTGCGCTTTCTGTCAGAACCCCTGTTCTCCTCCTGATCTCAGTTGGATCTTCCAAGATATCATAACCCATAACTTTGGCTGAGCCAGAAGTAGGTTTAAGCAGACAGTTCAAAAGCCGAATCGTAGTAGTTTTGCCTGCCCCGTTAGGACCTATAAAACCAAATATCTCGCCTCTCTCAACTGTCAAATTCAACTCGCTAACTGCTAAAATGCCATCGAATCTTTTACTCAGATTAGAAGTTTCGATTACATTATTTTCTTCTGGCAATAGTAAAGCACCCCCTAGGTGAAGGATGCATATAGAATCAGGGATCAAAATGATTTCAGATCGAATTATAATTCCCCCTCACCCTGGCCCTCTCCCACGAGGGGAGAGGGGACATCGAGATAGAGCTGATCTCTCTAGTTCCCCCTCCCTCGATGGGAGGGGGATAGGGGGAGGGTGTAATACAAAGTAAA
>CAZSTA010000241.1:0-4817 GCA_964609495.1 uncultured bacterium
CTGGCTTGGGAGATGCCTTCTGTGCCAAGATAGTGGCGAGTGACCCGATAGTAGCCGAGCAACCGATGTATTGGAACTGGAGTGGAGGATTCCCCCAAGGAGGACATACCACCATTGGAGCGAGAGCTGGGATGGGAGGTCTAAGTCTTCCTCCATTCCCACTCCCAATTAAAAAGATGGAAAAGGATAGCTCCCCTGAGATAGAGATAAAGATGAATGGTAAGGAGATATTGGAAGGAGATTATATCCCCTCTGGTGGAAAGCTAGAAGCGATAATCAGAGATGGAGATGGAGTAAGAGAGGATCCTCTGCTTAGTGTCTATGGAGAAGAGAGCCAATCTACTGCGATGTATGAGAGTAGAGAGGTGAAGATGCTAGATGCTTCTACTGCTATTGTGAGTTGCAAGGTAGAGGAGCTAGAGGAGGGAGAGTATGAGATAGTAGCGATATCTTATGACAAGTTAGGGAATAGAGGGGAGAAGAGAGTGAGAGTAGAAGTGAAGTCAGTATTAGCTTTGCAGAAGCTGAGATATTACACCGAAGGGAAGAAAGATGGAGGAGTATTCAGCTATGTGCTATCGAAGGGAGCGGAGAGAGTAATCTTGAAGCTTTACACCGTAGCTGGGGAATTAGTGAGGAAGATAGAAGATTTACCGGGAGAAGCAGGATATAATGAATATGAATGGGATGGAGCGGATGAGAGAGGAGAGTTAGTGGATAATGGGGTATATATCTACAGGATAGAAGCAAGAGATGAGGAGAGGAAGGTGGAAGCTCTTGAGAAGATGGCGATAGTTGAGTGAGGATAAGTAAATATTGATTAAATAAGCTGGAGAGTTTATTAAGCTCTCCAGCTTTTTGTGTCTTTGAACTATTAATAAGGATTGGAATTAGATTTCCACTCTTAACGCCGATTCTGAGCTACGCTATCCAACCATTGACAAAACTCATCCCATCTAGTATCATTCGCAAAATCGTGCGAGCTACTGTAAATATAGTTATATTCGTCCGTCCAATTCAAATAGATAGCCAATCCATGAGAATTTGCGAAACTAACCTCGGTATCTCCGTAGCTATCATCGCGCGATATCGTATAGCTCACCACTTTATCTATAGTATCCATAACCTCCTTGGCCCGGTTAATCAAGGCGAAATCCGCCTGGGGCCAATTCTCGACAAGTTGGGCAAAGTGATAATAATCCGCTAGAGTGGAGAACTGCGGATAACCAGGATCTATGAAATTATAGGTCTGGCGATCATCCTCGATGTCCTCGTAATATGAGCCAGTTACTAGCTCAGGATATCCCATAAGCAGAGAGACGAAGCTATCTGTAACCTGAGCTAGTTCATCCATATAGCTCAGATCGTAAACGGATAGGATAGCAGGATAAGTGCCTTCCTCCGCTTGCGATCCTCCTATACCATAGGAGGTTACATATAGATCGGATATCTTCTCAGATATCTCCAAAGGGGTCAAATCAGGATCCCTCACTAAATCCTTGAGGATGTCATCATAAGGCCACCCATCAGCAGGCACCAATTCAGGAGAAGCTACAACGTAATCAGCATAATCTCTAAGTTGATAGGTAACCTCAGCCAATCCCATCAAACAACCATCGAAGCTGACTATATCTAAATGGTATCCAGAGAAGGCTTCGGGGAACTCATTGAGATGAAGATAATCACCAGAGGTGAAATCAAAAGCGATCCCTTTGAAGTTACTTGCAGTTCCTCCCCGCCAGCCATTGCCATGATCCCAAATCACTAGAAGATAATATTCGGCGGGATAAGTGCTCATCGCCCACCCTATAAAGTTCCATAACGTTTGAGGATCTCCCATATTCAATTCCCCTAAAGACTGAAGCTCTTCCTTATGACCGGGAAAGATATAATAACGTTTAGTGGAGGAGGGCATTCCATAAATTCCCTTTAGTCCATCCCACTGCACTACAACGTTTACCTCTCCGCTAGAGCCTATCTTCTCCATCTCGGGGATATCATCAAGCGCTCCGAAGCTCTCGAGATCATTATCCGCATCGAGATAGATCATAACCGTCCATTTACGCGGAAGGGGGAGGATAGGAATTACCTCTGGTTCACCTAACTTAGTAATATTCCCCTCCTTGATTACGATCCCCTCTATTCGCCTCATCTGATACCCATCCGCAGAAATGATCACAGTATAAGTTCCAGAGGCAATGCCAGTCATCTTGAAGTATCCGTTGGCTTCCGTGTGTGTTGAATATTCAGTTCCCTCTAATTCCACTTTAGCCTGAGCTAAGGGAACATAACCCGCTGGAGCTAAGGGCGTTTTCCCAACTCGTAAATCCACCTCAGTTCGTTGAGCATTAAGGGGAGCATATATATATCCCTCGAGCGTCCCCTTAGGAGTAGGAGTTACTTTCTCCTGAGAACATCCTCCACTCAGAACTAGAATTAATGATAAAGAGATTAATATAAATTTCTTCGAAAGCATCTGATCAGCTCCTTAGTTATATAGAGGATACGGCAAGTCTCAAGCGTCCCTTCAAGTCTCTCTATTTGAGTCTTATAATGAGTTATGTAAAATTCAGATAGATTACTTGACAACACCAGAGGGGTTGGGGGAGGGTGTAAAGGAAACTTTTTTACCTTGAGTTTTGTTACCTGCAAAAGTTTCCTTTATTTAAGGTGAGTTCAAGTCCTAATCTGCTCTCGAACATCTCAGACAAAAATTTTGAAACTACTTAAAACAGGCTGATAACTTTTAGCTATCAGCTTGCTTTATACTATCTACATCATTTAACCCTTGACTGCTCCTCCAGTCAATCCCTCTACGATATACCTTTGGAATATTAAAGCTAGAATCAAGGGGGGAAGAGAAGCAATAACTCCTACCGTACACATCAGCCCATAATCTATACGAAAGCGTCCTATAAATTCTGCTAGAGCAACTGGCATCGTCTTCGAGGCTAGGCTATTGGTGAAGATCAAAGCCATAAGAAACTCATTCCAAGCGCCAAGAAAAGCGAATATTCCAGTGGTGAATAAGCCAGGGGTGGAGAGAGGGATAATAACTCTGAATAGGGCGCCAACTCTGGAGCAACCATCGATCATCGCCGCATCCTCTAGATCTTGAGGGATGGTCTGGAAATATCCCTTCATAATCCAAGTAACAAAGGGCAGGCTGAAGGAGCAATACAAGATGATCAGCGTGATTCGCCTATCTAGCATACGCAGAGCGTTGGTGATTATGTATAAGGGGATGACGATAGCTATACCCGGGATCATCTGAACGAAGAGGATAACGAAGATGAATTTATCCTTAAAAGGCATATCTAAGCGAGCGAAAGCGTAAGCAGCTAATGAACCAGTAAATAGGCAGATCGCGGTTACATTTAGAGCCACGATCAGGCTATTCTTCAATGAAACTTTGAATTGATAGTTGACCCCGGGCGTCTTGACAGTGGAGGTGATGATATCTATATAGTTCTTGAACGAAACCTTGCTGGGTATCCATCTAGGAGGAACGGTGAGAAGTTCGCTCTCAGAGACGATGCTGGAAAAGAAGAGTAGGAAGATAGGAAACAATGTCCACACCATAGTTATAATCACTAAGATATATGTAGATAAGCGATTAAGCCCATATCGAAATATCTTACGGGACATATAGAACCTCTTAACTAATAAATATCTTCGGTCTTCAAAAGCTTAAAATAGACATAAACTAAAACTAGAATAACCAAAGTCAGAGTATAAGATATAGCCGCTCCATAGCCTATATTTAGAAAGTCGAAGCTCTCCCTATATATATAATAGCTGATTACCTGAGTGGAGTTAGCAGGACCTCCTCCAGTTAGGATATAAACTAAATCGAATATCTTGAAGGTCGCTATCGTCTTTAATACCATCATAACCAGGGAGATGGGGACTAATAGGGGTAAGATAATTTTGGTCAAGGTCTGCCATCCAGTTGCCCCATCGACCTTAGCCGCATCCATCAACTCCTTGGGGATGGTCTGTAAACCAGCGAGATAGAGCATTATGGCAAAGGGAGTGCCTTGCCAGAGATTAGCCAGTATTAACATATGCAAAGCTAATAGGGGACTGGATAGCCAGGCTTTATATCCAGAAATAATTCCCAATTTAAATAATATACCGTTTAGGAAGCCATAATCGGGATTATACATCCATTTCCAGATCAAGCCATTCACGGTGGGTGGCAAAACATAGGGCAGTATAACTAAGGCTCTCACTACTCCTCGGAAATGGAATCGCTTATGTAAGAGTAAGGCTATACCCAAGCCCAAAGACATCCCTACGCAGATATCGAATAGAACGAAATAGGCAGTGCGTCCTAAAGAAGCCCAAAACTCCCTATTCTTTATCGTATCTCTATAATGCTCAACTCCTACGAATTCCACTCCTCGCGCTGGTCTATTTATGTTCATATCATGGAAGCTGATATAGATAGAGTAGAAGAGGGGATAGATGAGAACACAGAAGATGATAAGGGAGCTAGGCAGAAGCAGGATAAAGCCCAACTGCTTCTTCGTTAGATAGCCAGTTCTTAAATTGGTTAGGAAGCTCTTCCTTCTTACATTAGCTCTTCTCATTTTCATCTCTAAAAGCTTGTCTTAAGTAGTTTCAAAAAAGTTTCAGTAGGCGTAAAAGGCTAAATTGCTATATAATAAATTCATTGCATAATATAATATCTAAATATGTTTTAATAAACTTTTAATCCTCATTTTAACATTTGTTAAATCTTCACTATTCGGTCGTCCCCTAATATCCCCTAGTTTTCCCTTCGTGCTCAGCTCTTCAGAACCATGAAATTC
>CAZSTA010000242.1:0-4817 GCA_964609495.1 uncultured bacterium
AGCCCACTTTATATAATAATGAGAGGTTATTCATAAATAAGTTCCTCTATCGCTTTGGTGAACCTAATCAGGGTGATATAATAGTCTTCAGAGCTCCAATAGCTCCCAAGAAGAACTTCATCAAAAGAGTGATCGCTGTTCCGGGGGATACAATTGAGATAAGGAAGGGGATAGTATATGTAGATGGAAAACGATTAGAAGAACCTTATGTCGAGAGCAGATCTTATGATTATATAGAACCGATGGTAGTTCCCGAGGGGAGTGTATTCGTCCTGGGCGACAACAGAAATAATTCCAGTGATAGTCGCTCCTGGTCATTCTTACCTATTAAGAATATCAAGGGGAAGACTTTCGTAATTTGGTGGCCACCCGGTAAGATAAAATTAATACGCTAGGATAATAGATGAGATACGGATATCCTCAGCTATTCCCCTGAACAAAGTAACAAATATTTTGGAGAGCACTTTTATATTAGCTACTTTGCCTGCCCTTTTATCCTTCCTTCTCTCTTTAGTCTATCGGAAGAGGTTAATGGCCAGTGGTGGTTATTATTAGCTTGCCATGTTTTACCCCTTTGGTGCAGATCAATTTATCGGCTATCTCCCTAATATCTGAACTCTTTCCTCGAGTTGCTAGGACTTCTAAGCAGTTATGCTCATCTAGATGAACATGCATAGAGGATACAACCAGATCTCTATGTTGATGTTGGATATCCGTTAGAATATCAACTAAATCGGTTTTTTCATGATTATAAACCATAGTGATTGTCCCAGCAACTTCCTTTTCCTCCATCTCCCATTCGCTTTGTATTAAGTAATCTCTGATTATGCTTTCGATCGCTTTCGATCTATTAGCATATCCCTTCCTTTTCACGAACTTATCAAATCTATCCAAAAGTTCAGAATCAAGGGAAACTCCAAATCTAGTGACTCTTTCCATCTTAATACCTCATTATATAACTGAATATTAATCACTAATTTATGACCACTTTAAGTGTTAATATATACCATTTCGAGTTAAATCCTATAGTTAATAGTATATCATAATACTTGAATAAAGTCAACAATCTCATAGGATAACAAAGTATGTGAAATTTCGTGCTAGTAGATTTTTACTAAGAAGTCAAGATATGCTCCCCCTCAGCTCATCTCTCTCCCACACAAGGGGAGAGGGAACGTCTTAAACATCCTACTCTTAATCAATTCCTCTGAGCCTTGGATCTAGAGCCTCTCGCAAGCCATCTCCTAGGAAATTAAATGCGGCTACCGTGAGCATTATAGCTAATCCTGGAAAGAGCATCAAATGGGATGCGACTTGGATAAAAGGTCGTCCCTCATTCAGCATCTTGCCCCACTCCGGAGTCGGCGGCTGCGCTCCCAACCCTAGAAATGATAGAGCCGTTATACTTAAGATGATCCTCCCTATATCCAAAGTGGCGAGTATTATTATGGGAGAGATAGCATTAGGGAGGATATGGTAGAAGATTATCCTGAGATCGCTTGCTCCACTTGCCCTGACCGCGGTGATATACTCCTTTTCCTTGATGGAGAGGGTAACCCCTCTAATTATCCTCGTATATCCTACCCAGCGAGTAGCGGCAATAGCTATCATCACATTTGTGAGACTCGGCCCTAACATTCCAGCGATGGCTAAAGCTAGAATAAGACTAGGAAAAGCCATCAGCGTATCTACTATCCTCATAATTATGTTATCCACCCGTCCTCCCATATATCCAGAGAGCATTCCCAGAGGGATGCCAACTATAACGGTCAGGATCAAAACAAGCACCGCAGTAGTTAAAGAGATACGAGTCCCATATATCAAGCGAGAAAGAATACATCGCCCCAAATTATCTGTTCCTAGAGGAAAGTCCCTAGTGGGAGATTTCAACTTTCGAGAAAGTTTAAGCTCTAATGGATCATGAGGAGCGATATAGGGAGCAAAAATACTGATTATTATTAGAGAAATTATAATAACCAAGCCTAAAATAGCTAATTTGTCCCTGGACAGCCTTCTTAGGGCTGGTTTAAAAGAGCTTAAAATAAGACCGATCTGCTTCCAAAAAGCCAAGAGAGAAATAATATTTCTTCTGTTCTGTAGATATCCTTCTATGGGTAACACCTCTCAGTCTAGTTTGATACGTGGATCTAGAAAGTGATAGGATATATCTACTAATAGATTGACCAGCACGAATATGAAAGCCATAAATAGCACGAAGCCTTGAATTATCGGATAATCCCGACTGGCTATAGAATCCACTACGAATCTCCCCATACCTGGCCAAGCGAAGATCGTCTCCACGATAACAGTTCCCCCTAGGAGATAGCCAAAGCTCATTCCCAGCGCTGTTACCACTGGAAGAAGTCCATTTTTCAAGGCATGTTTCATTATCACTGTCCTTTCCGCTAGCCCCTTCGCTCTAGCTACCCTGATAAAATCCTCAGCCAGCACTTCTAGCATACTTCCTCTCAGCAGACGAGCATAAGTTACCGCCATTCCCGCTCCTAGGGTTATAGCCGGCAAAATTATGTAGGAAGTGGTTTTTCCAGCGATTGCGGGTAGAAGGCTCCACTTCACAGAGAAGTAGTAGATCAGAAGTAATCCCAGCCAGAAGCTGGGAAGGGAGGCTCCCATCAGAGCCCCGATCCTGCCTAAGTGGTCAATAACACTATGTTTATATACTGCGGTTAAAATCCCCATTGGTATAGAAATCACAAGCATTACTATCATTCCAGCTATAGTCAACTGCAAGGTGGCTGGAAATCTTTCCAATAATTCCTGAAGCACCGGTTCTCCAGTATAGAATGATCTTCCCAAGTCAAGATGCAATATATTCCATACCCAACGTATATATTGGATAGGGAGGGGATAGTTTAGCCCTAGTTCCTCTCTCATCACCTCGATCGTTTCCGAAGTAGGCTCAAGCTCTCTCTGGCGGATTATAATCTCCGCGGGATCCCCTGGAGTTATGCTTATCAATCCGAAGGTGATTAGGGAGATTCCGAACATAACAGGTATTAAATTTATTAATCTATAAACGATATATTTATGCACTAATTATCCCTCTTGTCTAAAACTTTCCTATTCAAGATATAATTCTCCCCCTTACCCTAACCCTCTCCCACGAGGGGAAAAAGGTAACTTTTTTAACCATGAGTTCTATTTGAAGCAAAAAAGTTACCTTTTAGAGAACACTGAGATAAGACTGCTCTCTTTATTTTCCCCTCCCTCGATGGGAGGGGTTAGGGGAGGGTGATTTATGAGATCAAGCTAATCCTCGATATATACACCTGCCCAAAGATCATTTATTCGCGAGGGATGAGGCTGGTATCCCTTTACCTTATCCTTGATGGCGTGAATATTGTAGAGGGAGGCGATGGGGATAGCTATAGCCTTCTCATCAATTAAGATGCGCATAGCCTCGGCAGAGAGACGAGTAGCCTCTTCGATATCAGGTGTATCTCTAGCCTCATCTATTAACCTATCGAATTCCTCTCCTGGCCAGGTGGGGGCGTTCAAGTACTTAACATAATATCCATTAGTATGGAAGAGTAACTCTGGTAAGAAGGTGGGATCAGCCGTATTTTGAGAGCCATCCTCTATCCATATATCCCCCTCACCCTTCTTTATCGAATCTTGAAAGAGACCAGTATCATTGTATTCTATGATCTTCATATCGATACCGACCTCCTTCAACTGAGCCTGAATAACCTCAGGAACAGGTCTATGATATTCCGCAGAAGGGAAACCAGAGATGAGGATTATAGATAGCCTTCTTCCCTCCTTCTCTCGGATGCCGTCCTTCCCTTCCTTCCAGCCAGCTTCCTCCAGAAGTTCAATCGCTTTATCCTTATCATAGGCGAATCCCTCCACTATAGAGCGATATTCACCCAAGATGGCAGGTGGAATGAAGGTCTGGTTGAGCTCGGCATTACCTTCCCATACACCTTGAACTATGGTTTCGCGATCTATAGCTGCCGCTATCGCTAGCCTTACTTTGACATCAGTTAAGATATCGTGAGGGGCTTTTCCAGTAGCCGCTAAGTAAAGGGCAGAGTATCTCCCTGGGAGAGAGGTTAGGACCTCTATTCCCTTCGTAGCCTTTAGCAAAGATGCGCTCTCTCGAGGGAGATAAAGAGCTACATCTATATCCCCCGATTGCAGAGCCATAATTCTAGTGTTATTATCAGGGATGAACTTGAAGTTGATCTTATCCAGCTCGGCTTTCTCTCCCCAATAATCCTCATTACGCTCAACTACTATCTCTACGCCCTCCTTATACGATACGAACTTGAAGGGGCCAGTCCCTACTGGTGCTTTCCCAGGATCGCTTCCCGGGGCCATCATTCCAAATGAAGGATGGGTTAAGCCTTCAACTAACCTCAGATTTCGCTTGGCAGGGGTAATATCGACAGTGTAATCATCGATTATCTTAACCGAATCCTCCCCCACATGAATAAAACTTCCTCCAGTACGAGCTACTCGATCTAAGGTAAACTTCACTGCGGAAGCGGTGAATTCCTCTCCATTGTGGAATTTGACTCCCCTCCGTAGATAGAAGCGCCAAGTGTTATCAGCCACATATTCCCATTTGGTAGCCAAGGCAGGAGCAACCTTATAATCAGGCGTCAATCTCACCAGAGGCTCATAGACATTGGCGTTCAGAGGGTAAGCAGCTAGGTTAGCTCCATCCCCCTCGGTCTTATAAGATGCAGCTCCTGTCCCAACGATCAGTTCCTTCTCCGCTTGAGTAGTTCCAGATATGGCTAAAACTAAAGTTGACAACAAAACGATCAGGATCCCTAGCTTCTTCATTC
>CAZSTA010000243.1:0-4814 GCA_964609495.1 uncultured bacterium
TTGCATGGGGAATGGTTAAATTATGGAACAATTGCTAATACTATTCGGGCATTCATGATTTTAGATGTCTTATTTGAACTATGTGGATATAACTAAAGAAGGAGGAGATGATAGCTATGTGGTATGAAAAATCTAGGCGAAGAGTCTTACTTGATTTTCACTTTCCTGATTGGGATGAGCGAATTTTAAGTAAATTCGATGCTAAACAGGCTGTTGAGAACCTAGTTAAAGGGAATGTTGATTGTGGTATCTTCTATTCTAAGGATCATTATGGAAACTCCTATTACAATACTAAGATCGGACACAAGCATAAGAATATAGGAGATAGGGATTTTGTAGGCGAGTTTGTCGAGGAAGCAAGGAAGGCTGGACTTTGGGTCCTGATCTACTACAGCATCGTTTGGGAGCGATGGATCACAGAGCATCATCCAGAGTGGATTATGCGGGATAAGGATGGGAAGCCAATTCCCTTTGTGTGGGGATATGCCTGCTATAACTCTGGCTATAAGGATTATGTGATAGGACAAGTTACCGAGATAATAAATCAATATGATATAAATGGCTTTCACTTCGATATGATGATCTATGATTTTGGTGGAAAGGCTTGTTACTGCGATAATTGTCGCCGTCTCTTCAAGGAGAAGTATGGCTACGATATGCCCGAGGAACCGACCTGGGACCAGAAGTGGAGAGATCATCTCGAATTCCGTTACGAATCTAACTATAAATTCGGGATGGATTTAAGGAATGCTATCAAGAAGCTTAATCCCGATCTCTCGGTGATCTATAATTATCACGGCGCTCCCGGTTTCACTTGGAAGACAGCCCAGCGTCCAGTTCAACACATCTTGTATAACGATTATGGAACGGGAGAAGCCTACACCAGCGCCTTTGGCTTTGCTTACACTAGCCTATATCCTCGTTTCCTTCGAGGCTTGGTAGATGATCGCCCTTATGAAGTGGTAACCTCCCGTTTCAATAGAAGCTGGGATTATACTACCGAGCCAGTAGCCCACCTCAAGTGGGAGGTATTAACTTATCTCTCCAATGGTGCTGCCTCCTACATCGTCGATCAACCAGGTTATGATGGATTAGTCGATCCAGTCGTCTATGAGAGGATCGGGGAGATTTATGGAGAGGTCAAAGAGAAGCAGGAATACTTCGGTTATCCTCCGATAAAGCAGGTCGGACTCTACTACTCGGTAAAATCCCGCGATTGGTATGGCCGAGATGATATGGAGAGCTACCTTCTTCCCTTCAACGGAGCGTTCAAGGCTCTGCTTGAATCTCAAATCCCAGTCGATATCCTTTTCGATGAGAACATAAATCTTAAGAAGCTGATGAAGTATCCGCTCTTTTTCTTAGCGAACGTTCCAATCTTATCCGAGACGGAGATCGAGATGATAGTCGATTATGTAAAGAATGGAGGGATTTTAGTAGCTACAGATGAGACTAGTCTTTACGATGGCTTTGGCAATATTATGAAGGATTTCGCTCTAGCCGATCTTTTCGGAGTGCATTATAAGGGTAAGACTCAGTTCAGGTACAACTATTTCAGGCTGAGCGAATCTCCTTATAGTGAGGGAATAAACCCGCTCTATGATGTTCTCCTGTTGGGACCGGGGAATGTGGTTGAGACCCAAGCTCAAACTTATGGGGAGTTGAAATTATCCTTCTTCGATAGACAGCCCGATCGCTTTCTCTCTCATAATATGCATCCCGTGTTTGAGACAGTAGGACCTGCTATAATCGAGAATAAGTTTGGAGATGGTAAGGTGATCTATATTCCGGGGAAGCTAGCCGCGAGCTATGCTGGACGATATTTCGTAGGAGAGCATCGTCAGTTGATAAGGAATATAGTATATAACAATCTTCCCAAAGCGCCGCTAGAGGTCGAAGCTCCTCTGAATGTAGAGTCGGTCATCACCTTTGATGAAAGGAACAATAGATATATAGTTCATCTGCTTGGCTTCCAAGCGACCAAGCAAGCTACCTCGGGTAGTATTAAGCCCGCCTTGATGATGGAGGAGCCTCTCCTCTTCAGAGCAAAGATCAGGCTCAATGTTCCCTTCTCTAAGGTAACCTCTTATAAAGATAGACCTGAACTCGATATTAAAGGGAACATCGTTGAGTTATTAGCTGAGGATGTGCATAATATGATTATAGTTGAGCTATAACATTAGGCAATAATTAAAGCTCTCTAGCTCTATCTTTGCTAGAGAGCTTATTTTGATCTCATATAAAGCATCTTTTCCGCCGATAGTTGGGCTGTGAACATTTTAACATAGCTCGAATAGTGATGGAGGAGCTTAATCCTTGCGATCTTGCGTATAAAGAGCTATCTACCCAAGGATATATTGAAATCCGATCTGGGATTTCTCCCTTTCTTACCGACCCGATCTTTTTTCATTTAAGTAGTTTCAAAATTTTTTGTCTGAGATGTTCGGGATCAGATTAGGTCTCAAACTTACCTTAAATCACCCTCTCCTCTTGGTTTTTGCTGAATTAATAAGGCTATCAAAGATCTTGGTAATTACCACCCTCCCCCTAACCCCCTCCCATCAAGGGAGGGGGAACTGAAGGGCTTTAGTTCAATCTCAGTGTTCCCTCTCCCCTCGTGGGAGAGGGATAGGGTGAGGGTGGAATTAGTCTTTAACTCCCTAACTAAGAATATGATACCTTTGATTATAAGTTCAAAGACCAAAAGGGAGGGGAAACTAATCTTATCAAGAGAGGGGCTTAATTACGCTCCCTCTCCCCTCGTGGGAGAGGGATGGGGTGAGGGGGAATTGTGTCTTGAACCCACTAGCGAAAAACTAAGAATAACCAATTACTTACTTGAAACTATTTAAATCAGCGAAATTACCAGCTAAAACTAATCTCCTTTTTTTCTCAGGACTTCCTCAATTTTGGCTTTTAATTTTTCACCATAGAGAGGTTTTCTCACATAACCATCTACTCCCTCTGTTAATTCTCGTATCTCTCCCATCTGTTCATCAGTTATAACATCTGTGCCAATCGCTAAGATAACTGGAATATGGGAGGTTTCTGGAGCGTCCCTTATTATCCTGAAAGTGTGATAGCCATCTACTTCTGGGAGAGTCGAATCTAAGAGAATGATATTGGGTTGCTCCCTCTTAGCTTTCTCAATCCCCTCACGGCTACTATAAGCTTTGACTACCTTATAGCCTATCTTTCTAAAGACAGAGGCAGTTTCTTGAACAGTTTGGCGATTATCATCAACTATTAATATTTTCATTTGATTATCAAAATCTCCTCACTTCAGTAATGAGGAAAAGGATAACGGTTTTAGTAATAGTATATCATAGCTTAAGCTAAAAATCAATGGTAAATTAATAGAATTTATTTTATAGGTATCGTCTTAATCTAAACTTTGATAATTTGCGACCTATTCCAGATTAGTATGCTTAACGTTCATATCATCTTTGCTCTTCCCGATCTCCTTCATCAGCCTAACGATTACTGCATCGGTAAAGATGAGGAGGCTTTGCTCAAACAACGATCCCCCATACTGAATAGAAGACGGTATCCCCTTCACAGGTACCTTTACCGTGCCAGGTATTACTATTATTCCATCTCCTATCTTAGCTAACCTCGAATCTCCGTTAGAAGTCAAAACCCAGGTTATAGCTCCTCCTTTCTTCGCTTTCTGGGTTAAATAGCAGGTGATCTCAGTCTCCCCCGAGCCAGAGCCCGCAATGAGGAGGTCTCCCTCCTCAAGACGAGGAGTTATCGTCTCTCCCACTACATAAACATTAAATCCCAGGTGCATAAGTCGCATTGCGAAAGCTTTGACTATCAGCCCAGTTCTCCCCATTCCGACAGTATATATTTTCTTAGACTTTTTTATCTCATCTATAAATTCTTCTATCTTTTCCAATTCGGTCCGATCTAAAACCCCTTTAATTTCCTCTAAGATCTTAGCAAATATGTCCCTCATTCTCCTTTTCCCTCGTAGAATTTCTTGATCTTATCCCTCAAAGCCTTAGCTGTTTTTTCTGGGTCTTCCGCCTTAGTGATACCAGATCCTACCACTATAATATCAGGATGAAACTTCAATATCTCATCTATTGTCCGTAAATTTATTCCACCAGCAACCACTAGAGGAATCTTAGCGATTTTTGATATTATCTCTAACTCCTCTAAGGGACTTATTCCTCTGGTTTGTTCATCAGAGGCAGTATGAATTCCTAGATAGTGGACTCCAAGATTCTCCAAGCCCTTCGCTCTTATCACCTTATTTTCTACTCCAAGAAGATCGGCTATTATGCTCTTATTATACTTTTCAGCGATCTTCAAAGTATTCAGGATAGTGGAGTCATTGGCACATCCCAATACATTTATGATATCAGCACCTGAGGAGAAACCTAGCTCAGCCTCCCACTTGCCCGCGTCTATAGTCTTTAGATCGGCTACTATAGTCTCCTTGGGAAAAGCTTTCCTTATTTCCTCTACTGCTCTGATCCCTTCCTTTTTAATCAAAGGAGTCCCCACCTCGATCCAATCGATATAGTCTTTAACTTTCTTAGTTAATTCTATCGCCTCGTTCAGGGGAATTATATCCAAAGCTAATTGTAATTTCATAAAGTTTTATCTCCTTTCTCTTCGCCGAATTAGGGAAGCTCAATAGCAATTTATTTCTACTAAAGATATAATCACCCTAGTCTCCCTCCTGCTTAAAAAGTATTTATGGTCTATTTTATGCCTGACTCCATCTGCTATTCTAATGGATGCATATAAATCTGGGATCTAAGATCTAATTTACTTTGTATTACACCCTCCCCCTATCCCCC
>CAZSTA010000244.1:0-4741 GCA_964609495.1 uncultured bacterium
AGATCGCGAAGAAGGAATAGGTATTCCAGAGCGTCAAGAAGAACTTGCGCACAACTTCTTCTACCGCTTCCTCATAGAAGCGACGCGGATTCCAGGGAGAACCAACCGCATAGAGATACCAGCGGAAGGCATCCGCTCCCTGATGATTGAGGATCAACCAGGGATCAACGACGTTGCCTCGGCTCTTGCTCATCTTCTGTCCCTCTGCATCGAGTATAAGCCCTAAGCACATCACGTTTTCGTAAGAGGAGCGATTATATAGCACCGTCGCTATCGCCAGCAAGCTGTAGAACCAGCCACGAGTCTGATCCAGCGCCTCGCATATAAATTCGGCCGGAAAGTTAGCTTTGAACATATCTTCGTTCTCGAAGGGATAGTGCCACTGAGCTATGGGCATAGCTCCCGAATCGAACCAGCAGTCTATCACCTCGGGAACTCTCCTCATATCGCCTCCGCACCTCGGGCAAGTCAATATCATCTCGTCAACATAGGGTTTATGCAGATCGAGATCATAAGGAAGCTTATTCGCCAGCTCCCTTAATTCCTCGATACTTCCTACGCAGTGTTGATATCCACAATCCTGACATATCCATATCGGCAAGGGTGTTCCCCAATATCGCTCCCTACTCAAAGCCCAATCCACCAAGTTCTCCAGCCAATCGCCGAAACGTCCATTCTTTATATGTTCTGGGTACCAGTTTATATCCTGATTAGCCGCGAGAAGTTGTTCCTTGACCTTGGTCATCTCTATAAACCAAGATGATTTGGCATAGTAGAGTAGAGGACTGTCACAGCGCCAGCAGAAGGGATAGTTGTGTTCATATAGAGATTCTTTGAAGAGGAGACCTCGTTCTCTCAGATCTTCGGTTATCTCAGGATCAGCTTTCTTGACGAACATTCCCGCCCACTTAGGAACGTTTTCTCGATAGTTCCCCTCAAGATCAACGGGGTGTAGGAGAGGGAGATCATACTGGTGTCGCATCCGCATATCATCCTCACCATAGGCGGGTGCTATGTGGACTATTCCAGTTCCCTCCTCCAAAGTTACGAAATCAGCAGTTATGGTATAGTGCGTCCTCTTATCGAACTTCTCGAAGCTGAAGAGAGGCACATAGTTTTTATCAGCTATCTTCGAGGCAGGAAGGATATCCACTACCTCGTAGTCCTTTCCCTCCATAACTTGAGAGACGAGAGGCTCTGCGAATATCAGATTCTCCTCTTTGCCATCAAATTTATTTTTGACGACCGCATATTTCAACTCAGGATGGACCGCTAGGGCAACGTTCGCCAAAAGCGTCCAGGGGGTAGTTGTCCAGGCTAGGAAATAGGTATTCTCTCCCAATTCCGAGAGAAGTTCCTCATCCTTGACCTTGAACTTGATGTAGATAGAAGGATCCTTAACCGTAGCATATCCTTGCGATACCTCATGGCTGGAGAGAGAGGTTCCACAGCGCGGGCAATAGGGAACTACCTTATAGCCCTTATAGAGTAGCTCTTTATCCCAGATCTGCCTTAGTATCCACCAGACTGATTCTATATAGCTATTCGTGAAGGTGATATAGGGATTATCCATATCCACCCAAAAGGCTATTCTCTCAGTCACTCGACGCCATTCCGCCTCGTAGCGAAGCACGCTCTCTTTACATTTCTCATTGAACTTTGCTACTCCATACTCCTCGATCTGCGGTTTGCCTGTTATCCCCAGCTCCTTCTCTACCTCAAGCTCCACCGGTAATCCATGAGTATCCCATCCTCCTTTACGAGCAACATAATACCCCTTCATCGTTTTATAGCGAGGTATAAGGTCCTTAAAAGCTCTGGCTAGAACGTGATGGCATCCTGGCTTACCGTTGGCTGTAGGAGGACCCTCATAGAATATGTAGCTAGGGGCGTTCTCCCTTATCTCGACACTCCTCTCGAATATTCTCTCCTCATCCCACATCTTGAGTATCTCTTCCTCCATCTGGGGGAAGTTCGCTTTAGTCGGGACTTCTTTGAACATAGCTGACCCTCCTTGTTAAGTTAAGTTTGGCGCCGTCTAGTCAGCCTCGAAAAACTACTAGGATCAATTCGGTGAGATCTAAATAAAAACCCCCCGTCCTCCAGGGACGAGAGGTTTACTCCCGTGATACCACCCTATTTGATCATATCAATTATGATCCACTCGTTCGAGATACTAAGCTGACTCAAAGCCGCCGCATATCCACTCTCTATAACGGGAGAGATTCGTCTCCGCTTACTTCCCCTTACGGGGGTTCAGCGAGCAACTCCGGGAGGATTTTCAACAGGTTCGGAGAAGTGGCTTTCACCATCCCACCTCTCTATCATCCCCTACACCTATTTACTCTTTCCCTTCACAGTTTTTAGCTTTGTCTGACTAAATTATAATCAAAGATGGAGGATTTGTCAATAGTTTTGGAGAAAATTTTTCGAATTTGATGACATCGTTCAATTTTCCCTCAAGTCTTGAAGAAGGAATCTTCAAGGTTTCACTTATAGGGATCAGCTGCATCACGCAGACCATCCCCTAAGAAATTAAAAGCTATGACAGTGATGATCACAAATAGTCCTGGAATTAAGAGCCAGGGATGTAGAGCCACAGTCCGAAAGTTTTGGGCATCTTGTAGTAGAACACCCCAGCTAACTATTGGGGGACGAAGTCCAAGACCTAAAAAGCTCAAGGAGGTCTCTCCTAAAATCATACCGGGTATAGACAAAGTCAAGTTCACTATAAGATAACTTAAAAATGAAGGAAGAAGGTGTCTTGTTATTATCCTTCCCTCACTTGCCCCGGCAATCTTAGCCGCCATGACAAAATCCTCTTCTCTTAGCTCTAAGAATTTTCCTCGAACTACCCGGGCTAAGCCACACCAACCTACAATGGAGAGGATAATAGTAATGCTAAAGTAAATTTTAATTGGCGACCAGTGAGGTGGGAGAGCAGCGGCCAAGGCCATCCAGAGGGGAATAGTAGGTATACAGATTAAGAACTCTATAACCCTTTGTATAATCATATCTGCCGCTCCCCCAAAATATCCAGAAATTCCTCCTAATATACATCCTAATACAAAACTAAAAAATACCCCTACTAAGCCAATCGACAAGGAAATACGGGCAGCGTGAATATTGCGAGAGAACAGATCTCTACCCAGATCGTCTGTTCCAAATAAAAATATTGTTCCCTTCTCAACCCCAAAAAGGTGAATGCCTGTCTCAAATAAATTCCAGAGCTTATATTTATCACCATGAACAAAAAAATAAATAGGACATTTCCTTGTTTTATCCTCAATGTATGCTCTACGTAAAGTCACTGGATCACGCTTCTGCTTTAATTCGTAAACGAAGGGACGAAAATGAAATTTTCCCTTCTCGTCGAAAAAGTGTATCCTCTGTGGCGAACAATAAGGATACTCTCTATAACGTTTATATATGTCATAAGGAGAGAAAAAATCGCTAAATATGGCTACAACATAAAAAATAATTAATAAAGTGCTACCCAATATGCTCAACCGATGTTTTTTAAACTTTCGCCACATTAGCTGCCATTGTGAGGCTACATAGAACTTTTCCTCGGCGCTAATCCCTTCCTTTTTTCTCATACTTTAAGCTTTCCTTTCATATCGAATACGAGGATCTACCCAGACTAACAAGATATCGGAAATAAAAGTTCCTATTACAGTTAAAAATGTTAGAAACATAATGGTGCTTCCTGCTAAATACATATCCTGACTCATTAAGGCTCGGAAAAGCAGAGGTCCCGTAGTAGGCAGGCTAAGCACTATCGCGGTAATGGTTTCCCCGGAAACGATGCCCGGAAGCGTCCAGCCTATAGTGCTAATTATGGGATTAATAGCTATCCTCACTGGATACTTAAATAAAAGGGTTCTCTCTGAAACTCCCTTAGCCCGAGCGGTAATGACATATTGCTTTCTAAGCTCATCCAGTAAACACCCGCGCATAACCCGAATAAGCCCCGCAGTGCCCGCGGTCCCAATGACAATTATTGGGATGGGAAAATGTTTTAACATATCGGTAAATTTAGCTACATTCCAGCTTGCTTCTATATATTGTGGGGAAAAAAGACCGCCTATACTCAAACCAAAATATTTCCAAAAAAGAAACATTAATATTAAAGCGAAAAGGAAGTTTGGAGTAGCCAAGCCAGCAAAGCCGATAACCGTAAAAGTGTAGTCACCAATAGAATATTGATGAGTAGCAGAGTAAATCCCTATAGGAACCGCTACAGAATAGGTGAAAATAAGAGTAAAAATGGATATCATTACCGTCAATGGTAGGCGCTCACCTATTAGCTTGACCACTGGCTTATTCCACTCAAAAGATCTTCCCAGATCCCCGCGGAGCATTTTTCCCATCCACCTAAAATATTGAATGTACATTGGTAAATCCAAGCCATAAAGCTTCCTCAAGGAAGCAATTTCTTCCTCCTCTATAGTTTCACCCTGCATCCTTAACATGCTCGTATAAGAACTTAAGAAATCGCCCGGAGGAAGTTGAATGATTATAAAGGCAACTATAGATATCCCTATGAGTACAACCACCATAAAAAGAAATCGGCGAATAATATAGTAAAGCATTTTTATCTCCTATAAGTTTCCCCATTAATAAAAGTAAATTTTGCAAAAAGAGTTTCTCCTCCCCCAGGGAGGAGAAACTCTTAAATTTTTATATCACCCTTATTTTTGTTTAATGAAGTATTGTTCTGGATAGGTATTTGCAGGAG
>CAZSTA010000245.1:0-4715 GCA_964609495.1 uncultured bacterium
CCATCCACAATATACAGTTGGCTAAAGGATTGCCCTGGCTATCAACTGGGATTAACCCCTCGCGCTGACTGGTAACGGAGACCGCTACTATCTCCTCTCTCATCTCAGTTTTGGTTACAACCTTTCGGACTGTTCTCTTGATAGCTTCCCACCATTGTCTAGGATCCTGCTCTGCCCAATCCGGCTTAGGTTGAATTATCGGATATTCCTCGTATGATGAACCGAGGTCCTTGCCCTTAGGATCGAAGATGACCGCTTTACAACCTCCAGTTCCCACATCTATAGCTAATATAGAACTCACTCGATATCTCCCTTCTGTCTTGTTAACAACTCAAAGACCAAAATGGGAGCGATTATGGTCCCTCATATCCCTTCTTCTTGAGATGGTCGGCATAATCAGTTCCCTTAACCTCTCTGGGGCTTGCCTGCACCTTAATTTTGATAAGAGCCTCAGCCTCCTCCCCATAGGGGCCCTCCGCTAATATCTCTTCATCCGGGCCAATCGCTAGAGAACAGCCGATCGCCTTTTTTCCTTTCCATACTCCCGCGTTTAGCACTCCGACATTGCTCACTCCAGCTATCGTCATCCCATAAAGTCGGGCCAAGGTCCGATAGGATTCTTTCCACATCTCGCCATAGGGGGTCTTCTCATTATCAAAATCAGCTTCAACTGCCCACGCCGAGGGGGATAGGATGAAATGAGCTCCCATTCGAGCGAGGGTATGTCCTATCGCTAGGGAGCTAGGAAAATTGTCAGCACAGATATCTATCCCGATCGTCCCGAATCGAGTCTCAACGACACCAAGACTATCTCCGATGCTATATATATCCTGAGCGATCGAGAGGACGTTGATCTTGCGATGCTTGAGAAGTATCTCTCCTGAAGGATCTATCAATAGAGCCGAGTTGAAGATTCGGCTTCCCTCACGCTCCGTTAATCCAGCGATAACAAAGATATGATTCTCCTCGGCTGATCGACAAAGACGCTCTGATGTCCTACCTGGAATATTCTCAGCTAACTGATGGGCGCTCGGATGGGTCCAGCCTAAGTCCAAACACTCAGGCAAGACGATCATCTCACAGCCATCTTTAGCCGCTTCGGCGATCATACTCACCGCGCGGGCGAGATTGGCTTCCTTGTTGCCACCCTCAACGTAGAGTTGCCCCATCGCTAAGTTGAACGGTTCGAAGCTCATCTTACTTTTCCTCCCTAATATCTTTTGATATAATATACCATATCTAGCCTAACTTGTCAATCCTGAAACTCAGTTAATATCTCCCTAATTCCCAACCAGCCTCGAACATCTCCACTATGTTCTCAACCGGGACTTCGGGGAGAAAGCTTTGACTCGCTGAGAGGATGAATCCACCGCCTACTCCTATAGTCTCTATCCTCTCCTTGACTTCATTCCTAACATCCCCCGCAGTTCCGTAAGGAAGTGTCCACTGAGTATCTATCGACCCATGAAAAGAGATATGAGCGCCGAACTCTTTCTTCAACTCCACCGGATCCATGCCAGTCGCCTTGACTTGGATCGGATCAAGGACATCCAAGCCGATATCCACTAGATCAGGGATTATCTTTCGAATGCTTCCGCAGGAATGCATTAGAATCTTTAGATCGTAACTTTTGCCTAAGTCGAATAATCTCTTTAAAGGCGGTTTAAAATATTTCCTCCACATTTCTACACTCATCAGTAACCCCGTCTGCATTCCATAATCATCGCCTAAATAGAAGAAGTCTATACCTCCCTTGACAGCCTCGAATATCATCCTGCTCATCTCCCAATAGAAGTCGGTGATCTTCTCTACTATCGCCTCTGCTACGGGTGGATTGATGATCATATTGATCATAAAGGTTTCCATACCCTGGAGAGCAGATGCAATGCAGAATATCGGGCTCCATCCTCCCCCTACCACTGCGTAATCTTTATACTTCTCGCAGTCGTCGGCAAGTTGAGAGTAATCGAACCAATCGGGATCGGGCCAGGGGTGAGCTTCCACCTCGGCGATGGTAGTAACATCTTTTAAAGGCACGCTACTGCCCGATTCGGATAGTATGGAAAGACCCCGAATCGACCAGATATCATCAGCACTTCCATCAGGATAGGTCCTCAGCTCCGGACCGATGTATATCGGGTCCACTTTGCGCAGATCGGAATGAAGTCTGATCAGCATATCCTCGTGATTATCTACTCCTAGGTATTTATATACTTTCTCGCTGACCTTCGGCATAGGCCAGAGATCATAGCTCATAGGCACTCTATCTGGCTCTTTATGATCGACAGCCATCATAACTCTTCCCTTCGAATTCATACTCCAACCTCCTCAGCCCTATTGTTTATCTTCTTCTAACTTCTCAAGATACCTCTACATCTGTCCTCTTCAATTAAGCCTTTAGTGAAATTATATCATATATAGTTCAATATTACAATGCAATAAAGTCGATAGGAATAATAATCCTATCGACTTTAACTTTCCAGGGTAGATAAGCGCTGGTGATCCGCTTCTATTTTTTCTCGATCACGATCATCTGATGGATATGCAGGCTAGGGACTGTTACCTCCAGATATCCATTTTCTTCGGAGTATTCAATTTCCTCCTCGGAGGGAGCTAGATAGATTCGAGCGGGTTCGAAGGTTTTCTTCACCCTGACCTTAATATCAGTAACGACCGGGATCTCCTCTATTATCTCTCGTCCTTCTCCTCTCTTTTCGCTGTGATAGTTGACTAGATGCACTATCCAGTTATTGTCTTGCTCTAACAGAGAGACCTCAACTGAGATAGCCACCTCAACTATCAACACCTTGTCCTCGATGATCATATCCAGCGCGTTCTTGACCAGCTTGCGATATACTGGGTTATTGCTCGTATAGTAGGTATTGAACAGAGGTGCGGAAAGATATATAACCTTTCCCTTTCCATACCTGTTCATAACTACTGCTGGATATGCGCTCTCATAAGAGGCAGGGGCTTGAGCATGGGAGAAGAAGCGATGAGTTTTTCTCTCGGTAGCAGGATATACTACCTTCGCCAAGATCTCTGCATCTCCTATGGGATTCACTTGGGTGAATCCGTCATATACTACCAGATCCATCTCAGGAAGATTCTTACCTATAGCCTCATTCTTAACTCGTAGATAGTGGATAGTATAAGGTCCTGGCCCGGCGTATTTCACCCCGAATAGATCTTTTAACTCGAAGTCGGCTTCGGTCTTATCTGGGTTGGATAGGCTTGCTATTCCACTAGCTAGTAGCGCGCCCCCCGAGGCTACAAACTCCTTTAACTTGAGGATAGCTTCTTCCGAGAGATCTTGATTATCGGGGAGAACTATCGCCTTGAAGGGAGTGAGATCGGAGAACTTATCTATTATATCGAAGTGATAATGGTTCTCGATCAGCATCTTAGTTGCGCCAAATAGACTCATCATCCCAATATCCTTGGTTCCCATAGTCTCTCTATCTTCATCAGCTAAGATGGCGATATAGGGAATGCTCTTAGATCTTAAGCACCATTTTTCCCTCTCTTTGACGAACTGGTAAGCCTCTCCGATAGTCTCATAGACAGCAGGCTCTAATCTGCCAGTGGGATTGCACTGATCACCTATGGAGCAGGTGCCTCCATTTGCCAACATCGTAGCACATTCGTATTTGAGCATCGCGACACTCTTGAGGGAGCCAAAATCCGCCCAACTCCTATGGAATCTGGCAGTAACCCCATCCATTGGCTTCCCCAGGTTTCGGATATAGCGAGAATATAAGGGAAGATAGAGGAAACCCCAGGCATGGGGTAGCGATTCGATCTCGAATTTATCGAGATAGGGCGCTCTTGATCTCGCTCCGATCTTGATCATATTGTTATAAGCGACTGCAACCTCGGGATTGATCGACTTCACCAAATTGGTAGTTCCCTTCAAGAAACGCTCTACGGAGAGATTATTGAAGCGCTGATGCTCCTTCAGATTGCGCGGATCCATCCCCTCAGCTTTCATGGCTTTCAGGCAATGTTCACAAAAGCAGGTATTAGAGGGGAAGAATACGATATCAAACCACATTCCATCTACCGGATAGTTATTCACGATCTCCTCTACTTGGCGCCAGAGATATTCGGGAACATAAGGAGAGTTGATACAAAGAGAGGTCCAATTACCAGCCATAACTTTATCACCCTCTGCATCTAGCATTCGCCAATCGGGGTTAGCTGGTCCGATTAGGTTGTCCCAGATAACGCTGTGATAGCACCAAACTTTAATATCCTGCTTATGAGCCTCCTCCAATATCTCGCCGAATAGATCATAATCTAGGGCGGGATGCTTGGTTCCGATCTTGGTATTATAGAACGACATACCATGATGCCCTTTGCTGAAGATAACCACCACATTAACGTTAGCGGAAGCTAAAGTATTAACATAAGTTTTTGCATCGAATTTGCTCCCCGTCTCCCTTAACCAAGGAGCGGTGTGAAAGTCCATATGGATCTTTCGGAATCTTTCCTCTAACCAATCTAATGACATCCGATCTTCCTCCTTTATGTTAATAGTTTTTGAAGAATTAAGTATTTTCAAGTAAATAAGTTCCTAATTTCCCCCTCACCCTATCCTTCTCCCACGAGGGGAGAGGGAATACCAGATAAGCTTACTCTCTTTAGTTCCCCCTCCCTCGACGGGAGGGGTTAGGGGAGGGTGATTTAAGGTGAGTTAAAGACCTAATCTGATC
>CAZSTA010000246.1:0-4649 GCA_964609495.1 uncultured bacterium
ATCGGGGGTATCATATTCTTAGTTCTTCATTAGGGAGTTAAAGACTAATTCCCCCTCACCCTATCCCTCTCCCACAAGGGGATAGGGAACACTGAGATTGAACTAAAGCCCTTTATTCCCCCCTCCCTTGACGGGAGGGGTTAGGGGGAGGGTGATAATTAACAAGATTCTTTGATAGCCTTATTAATTCAGCAAAAACCAAGACGGGAGGGGTTAGGGGAGGGTGATTAGTCTATACTTCGTATTAAGGTGATTTCAAGACCTAATCTGCTCTCGAGTATCTCATTTGAAACCACCTAAGCTGTTCCCAGCACAAAGTTTACATGCTTCTTGACAATGATCTCACTTTAGTATAAAATAAGAGAAAAAATATTGGCTATCTATAACTTTTCATCTTGATCCTTCGTCAAGTTACTAAAAACCTAGAGATTATTTAATTTCCAAGAGGATTGATTATATGAGAAATAGATGGAATGAAATCTATCAGCAGGAACTTCCTCAAGCCCTTGCGGCTATAGATGAGGTTAAGGGAGTTGTGTTGGGATTCCACTCTACAATTGATGGCTTCAAGCGGGTTAAGGCGGAGGAGGTAGAGAGGATATTAAGAGGAAATCCCACCTTAGCCAGGAAAGTCGAGGGAAAGCTCGATGAGTTTCCGTTAGAGATCAATACTCCAGCGGATATTATGAGGGGCTTGCTTTACTCATTGAAGAGAGGGAAGGCTTTCCAACTTATGATCCGCCGGGAGGAGACCTTCCGCTGGACTATGGATAACTTTGGGTATGACCAGTTGCGAATGGGGGGAACCTCGGGGAATATGACTAATTCCCTTACTCCTCTGGGGTTTCCGTTGATAGTCGCTTATGCTAATCCATTAACCCTTCAACAAGCAGAGCTATTCGTTGAGAGCAATAGGCTGTTTATGATCTGCGAGGAGGAGGATAAATTCGTCCTAAAGCCTCCCCGCGAGGCTTATCAGGGTGAGGGAATCCATGCGATCCATTGGATATTCGAGTACCCGGCGGGTCTCAAGATCAGTTGGGATGATAAGAGTTTGGAAACCCCGCGGGCTAATAGATTCATCGCCGCTTGGAATCCGATAAATAACAAGTTGAAGATAACTGATACCTTTCAGCGCGGTCTGCTGAGTATGATAGATAAATTCAGCTATATGCTTGTTGCTGGATATCATCTTCTCTCCGAGAAATATCCTGATGGGACAACCTATCTCGATTATCTTCTTCCCACAGTTGATTACCTCAAAAAGCTTAAGGGAGCTAATCCCGATCTTAAGATGCACTTCGAGTTCGCCTCCATCGCCAGCCCGAGGATTCGTTCGGCGGTTATCGAGTATGTTTTATCTGTGGTTGATAGCTCAGGACTGAACGAGGTTGAGATCGTCTCCGCTCTAAGAGATATCGGAGAGGATGAGATCGCTACGGAGGTGGAGAAAGAGGAGAACTCGGCTTCCTATCTTGAGGGTATGGAAGCTCTCCTCTCCTGCACCAACCTCAAGCGTCTCCAATTACACAATTTGGGATATTATATAACTCTCATCAGAAAGGATTTCTCTTCGCCAGAGAGAACTAGGAGAGGGATGATCTTAGCCGCCTCTTTGGCTGCCAGTCGCACCTTGACCGGCGTTATCGGGGGGCGGGATGAGATCAAGAAGGGATTATCCGTTCCCTTCTCCGAAGTAGGTCTGGCTCAGATGAGGAAGTTGAAGGAAGCATTATCTCTGGAAGATGAGTTTTATAATACCGGTATCGCGGAATATAAGGATTATAATTTGATATATATTCCCACCAAAGTTGTCGAAAAGCCGCTCTTCACGGTAGGGCTAGGAGATACGATCTCCTCTTCAGCTTTTATCCTAGGGAGCTAGATCGATGTCGAAGGAGTTCCAGCGAGGATTAAGAGGAGCGCTCCCCATTGTTTTAGGATATGTGCCGATAGGTTTTGCCTTCGGAGTGATAGCTAGGCAGATGGGGCTTACTCCTTGGGAAACTCTTTCTATGTCCCTCTTCGTCTATGCGGGGGCGAGCCAATTTGTAGCTGTGAGCCTCTGGAATATGGAGACCGCGCTATTGACAATAGTTATAACGACCTTTCTCATAAATCTGCGACATCTCCTAATGAGCGCCTCCCTAGCTCCTTATCTGCAAGGGATCGGGTTGGCGAAGTCGGGTTTTCTCTCCTTTGGCATAACTGATGAGTCCTATGCTGTCGCTATATCCGATTTCTCCGCTAGGGGAGGAAGCTGGAGATTTATGACCGGAACTAATATCTTACCCTACTTCGCCTGGGCGACAAGCACTTTTTTGGGATCGGTCGCGGGGAGTGCTATAAGCGATCCTAATAGGTGGGGATTGCCCTTCGCATTACCAGCGATGTTTATTTGCCTTCTAATCCTTCAGCTTCGGGATAGGAGAACTATATTAGTTGCAGTAGCCTCAGGAGTATTATCGCTAATTTTCCTTCTCAAACTACCTGGCAATTGGAATGTGCTTCTGGCAACGGTAGTAGCTGCAACCTTGGGGGTGATATTGGAGGAGTGGAAGCAAAGTTCTTAGTTCTCATAATAGGGATGATGATCGTTACCTATCTTCCTCGTCTTTTACCTCTAGCGATATTGACGAAGTTGGACATCCCTCCTCTTTTAATCAGGTGGTTGAGCTATATTCCTCCCGCGGTATTAGCCGCGCTTATAACCCCCTCGATCTTAGCTGAAGGGAGGAGTTTAAATCTGGGTTTCGACAATAAATTTTTGCTCGCCTCCCTTCCCACCTTCCTAATAGCGATTAAGACGAGGAGCTTGGTCTTAACTGTAGTGGTGGGAATGGCGATAGTAATGGTATTAAATATAATTATTGGCTGAGATATCTTCAAAAGGAAGGGTGATAGTATCGTGGCACAGACTAGGACTGGATTGCTAATTTCTATGTTAAAGTCGCTTCAAGCGAGAACGCCTGATATCGAGGCGGCAGCCGTAGTTAGCATAGATGGATTGATAATGGCTTCAGCGCTTCCTGCGGATGTAGAGGAGGAAAGAGTAGCGGCAATGTCAGCGGCTATGCTCAGTCTAGGAGAGAGAACCGCTCAGGAATTGGGGAGAGGTGAGCTTGAGCAGGTATTCGTTAAGGGAGAAGATGGTTATGTCCTACTGATGGGCGCTGGAGAGGAAGCAGTCCTCACCGCTTTGGCTAGAAAGGATGCCAAATTAGGATTAATATTTTTGGATATGAGGAGAACTGCTGAAGAATTAGGAAAGGTGTTATAGGATTGGGATAAATGGAGGATACACTAAAACAGAGAGCCAGAAAAGCCAAACTTGCCTACTATCGCCGCCATCCAGAACAAAATTTCCCCGAGGTGTTTTATAAGGTAGTTCGGCATATAGGGGAAAGGTATCTGACCGCCGAAAGCGATAATGAGGAGATCATTCAACAAATAGATATGGCTTGTCAGAAGTATAAACCGACAAGCCATGCTCAGATGTATAAATTATTATTGAAATTAATTCAGATTACGAAAGATGAGAGGTTGATCCGTTTAAGAGCTGAATGGCGGGATAATGAGAAAAAGATCACGGAATATTTCGTAAGGGCTATAGAGATATCACGGATAAAGCGAGGATAAAGAAAATTAATCGTATTCTGCCTCTTGCTCTGCACTCAGGCGTTCCCAATTGAGTTTAGCTATCTCGTATTCCGGATCCAGGTTGAGAGAGGCCTTGTATTCGATGATCGCGTCGTCCTTAAATCCCTTTCTCTCGTAAGCTACCCCTCTGCTATTGTAAGCATAGACCGCAACTTGACCGTATGGCTCTAGTTCTATAGCCTGGCTTAGAGCCTCGATCGCCTCATCGAAATACCCAAGGCGAAGATGGGTATATCCGAGATTATTAAACCCCCAGGCGAATTCTGGTAAAATCTCCGTCACCCTCCGGTAACACTTTAGCGCATTTTCGATATCGCCTGAGAGATCGTATGATAACCCTTGGAGATTGCATACATATCCCAGATAAGGTTCCGGAACGAAATTTACGGCCTCATCTGCTATCTGCACAGCCTCCTTATAGCGAGCTCCCTTATAGAACTTATACACTAATTTATAGTATGATTTCCAAAGTCCTAAAATAGCTTGCTGGTCGTCAGGATGTTCTACTAGATATTCCCTGAATTTAACTATGGCTTCTTCATAGCCACCGCTTCTGAAGAGTGCCAGTCCTTCTTTATAACTATCATCAGCAAGGGATATCAGAGGGAAAATCAACATAGCTAGGATTATGAAGAGGGTTAGGGGTAGCTTATAGCCCAAGCAGCATCACCTCTTACATCGTAATAGATGGATATCTACCAATATAATTCTCAATTTTAATTATATTATACTGTAATCATTATGTCAAGTTTTTTTTGTGACTTAATGCGCTTGACAAACTTCAACTTCTAGTATATAATACTTATTAAAATTAGTATTGGAAAGAAACGGAAGCCAAGGGACGAGTCTGTTTTAGCTGAGTACGTTATTATTAAGGCGCTAGAGAACAGGGTAACTGTTATAAAATCGTGCCAAGAAGACCCCGAAGCTTGCCTCGGGGAGCGTCACTGGCTGAGTTCAAAGTAGCCTATTAACAAGGTTTAAGGAGC
>CAZSTA010000247.1:0-4579 GCA_964609495.1 uncultured bacterium
TTGGTAACCCAAGCTCTGATTAAGGAGTATAATGAGGGAACTCCAGAAGAGAAGAGGAACTTGGTAAATATCGAAACTACTTGGAATCAGATGACCAGCGCTTCTAAGGAGGAGAGAGAAGGCTTAAGAATTATGCTTGCTCAGTATTTGCTAGGAGAGGCTCAAAAAGATCCAAACGATCCCTTGTCAGCTATGATCATAGAGGTCTATAACAAGACGAATACGATCTTAGTCCAGGACACACCTCCTTTCACTCAGCAATCTCTTGATGCTTTCGTGGAGATGTTCCAATTCACTATCTCCGTTATCACTGGACAAGAGCGTCAGTTCTCTCAGGAGGAGATAAACGAAATCGCTAAAAGTATCATTACCGCTTATCCCACCTATCCCCCCGAAGTGAAACAATTCTTCTCTCAATCCGATCTTGCTTGGACCATAATTCGCTATGCTTGGAGTCAAGCAGATGGAGCTCAACGAGCAGTGCTCATCGATCAGCTAACTCAACTCTTCTTTGGAACTACTAAGGATAATCTGGTGGCAGATGCCTCGGCAAAGGTATCCGAACAGATGCCAACAGATACGGGAGAGATAAGCAGTGCTGACCTTCTCGCTAAACAACAGGAATTGATGGATCAACAGCTGAACTTCCAAATGCAGATGAATATACTTAATATGCAACATGAGATGTCTATGAGTATCATCAATAATATGCCTGGAGGCGGCGGTATGGTGTATGGATATGAAGATTCGTATGGAACTTTCTGGGAGTATTGATCCAAGAGGGAGAGATCTTCCCCCTATATTAATGCGATGAGACAAGAAAGGGTGTGATTCGATGCAAGCAGTAGTATTTGATAAGGTAAGGAGCATTAAGATCAAGGAAGTTGATACTCCTAAACCTGGGCCTAAAGAAGTTCTGATAAAGGTGAAAGCTGGAGGGATATGTGGCACAGATGTTCACATCTATGAGGGCGATTTTATCGCGAATTATCCTCTTATTCCCGGTCATGAGTTCTCAGGAGTAGTGGAGGAGGTGGGAGAGGAAGTAACCAATTTCAAGAAAGGAGATCGGGTAGCTGTTGATCCTTCTGTTTACTGCCATGATTGTTATTTCTGCAAGACTAATAGAGGGAATCACTGCTTGAACTGGAATGCATACGGAGTTACTTTAGATGGGGCTTTCGCCGACTACGTTGTTGTTCAGTCGCCCAGTGTTTATCCCATAGGTGATTTGAGCTTCGAGGAGGCTGCCTTTATCGAACCAATATCCTGTGTAGTATATGGATTGCGTCGTCTCAAGGTCAGAACTGGAGATGAGGTGTTGATCTTCGGCTCAGGTGCGATTGGGTTATTGCTGATGCAATTGATCAAGCATGGCGGAGCCTCGAAAGTTGTGGTAACTGATCTTAAGGAGAAGAGATTGAAGATAGCTGAGTCCTTAGGAGCTCACGCTACAGTGGTCGCTGATGCTTCGCAGGAGAAGAAGCTGAGGGATATGGCGCCTTTGGGATTTGATGTGGTGGTCGATGCTACGGGAGTGCCTAAAGTCGTAGAGGGGATGTTCAAATATATCAAGCCTACTGGTAAAATTCTAGTATTTGGTGTTTGTCCTAATGATTCACAGATATCCGTGAATCCTTTTGAAGTCTATAAGAAGGATTTAGAGATATATGGATCATTTGCCCTTTGCTACACCTTTGATCCCGCAGTGAGATTGCTTCAGAATAAGGTTATCGATATCAAACCTCTCCTCTCTCATACTATGGGATTAAGTGATTTCCCGAAGGCTTTTGAGATGATTATGTCTGGCAGTGGAGAAGCGATGAAGATTCAGATCCAACCTGAGTAGATTCCGATTTCACAGTTAGAGGATAAGCTCCCCCGATATGTAGATTCGGAGGAGCTTTCTTATTATAGCTCCTTCTACTTCTATGATAGCTTATACCTGCCTGTCCTGTTTTAATTTTTCATCTAGCTATTGATTATGACTCAATTTTCTGATATAATGTAAACAG
This sequence comes from uncultured bacterium, assembly GCA_964609495.1. Classification (GTDB taxonomy): domain Bacteria; phylum CAZSTA01; class CAZSTA01; order CAZSTA01; family CAZSTA01; genus CAZSTA01. The sequence continues at coordinate 2,016 of CAZSTA010000247.1, forward strand.
TTAAATATCAATTCGATTGGAGACTTCAAGCCTATAATCTGTATTTGATCTTAGACGACCGAGGAGGTCTGAATTAATGGGTAGGAGATATAAGAATCCCCCGATTATTGAGGCTGTATGCGAATTTCGATTCGAGAGAGGTTCTCCCTGGGATCTTACTATCCCTGGTCTCATTTATGAAAAGGTGCGGGATGGCTTTCCTAAAAGAAAACAAGCTAAACAAGTCCAAATCGAGATCTCAGCAGTGACAGAAGGCTTAGAACAGCAAGTTACAACGACGGACAGAATGCGGTTTTTGCGCGAGGATGAAAAGGTTCTTATTCAGGTTGGGCCAGATCTTTTGGCTGTTAATCATTTGAAACCCTATCCCTCATGGAGAGAATTCCAACCTTTGATCGAGAAGGGATTTAAGGCCTACAGTGAAACCACGAATCCTAAAGGTATCCGCCGTATTGGACTGCGATATATTAATCGTATCGAAATTCCTAATCAAGGTGAATTGAAAGATTATTTCTCTTTCTATCCATTCATAGGGAAAAATTGGGGGGAAATTTTGCCTCAGAAAATTAATTCATTTATCTCTGGAATCCAGATCCCCTATGAGAATTCAAGGGATATCTTAAGGCTCAAGTTAGGAAGTGCCAGAGCCGAAACATCTGATACCAGTGGGGTGATTCTCGACCTTGACTATTTTCTCGCTGAATCGGAAGATGTTCCCCTAGATAAAAAGAAAGTTTTTGAATGGATAAATTTTGCCCATAATCATATCGAAGAGGTATTTGAAGCCTGCATTACAGATCGATTAAGGCAGATGTTTGAGGAGGTAAAGGAATAGATGCCACAACAACAAGTGGAAAACCGAATACCATTGCTAACGCCTCTAGTTGCACCTGCTGTGATGGCCTGGCAAGAGATAGATGGCACTTCTATTACTACGCTCGTCTCAGAGGACGATATCCAATTGCTTGAGATACTGTATGTCTTCAGAGGACAAGAGGAGGTTTTAGAGTTTCTTGAGAGATACCCTTTTCTTGTTTCTTTATTGATTGAGACTCATAGTAAAATTGAAAATTATTTTGAACTATATCCCCAGGTATTTCTTGAAGTCTTCACCGATCCAGAAGCAATTGATGATCGTCAATTAGTAGCTTCTATCCGCACGAATCTCACTCCGAATGAGGTTCTCGATAAACTTGATCGGTTAGATGAAGAATGGTGGTTAGATAATATGGATAGAGCCAGAGGTAAATTCTGTATAGATGTGGAGTTTTTATGAGTTTCGATTGGTCTGAGTATCTCAAACTAGCGAGAGAGCTCGCAGGGCAAACTACTACTCCTTCGAATCAGGATGCTAAATTACGTTCTGCAATCAGCCGTGCTTATTATGCAGCTTTCTGCAAGGCACAAAATCATCTCCGTTATAAAGAAGGACATAAAATCCCTAAGAGTGGTAAAGCCCATACCTATGTTTGTGATGAATTCAAGAATAGCTTTGATAAGTCCCGAAAGGGGATTGGGAATAGACTAGACCAATTACGGAAACATCGGAAGAAGGCTGACTATGAAGATGTATTTACGGGGCTATCCTCTACAGCCAGTCTAGCTTTGAAGCTTGCTGGTCGAGTAATCTCTGCGCTGAATAACCTTTGAATCTATATCTGATCGCTTAGATATAGATTAGTCAATAGTGAGACCAGCCACAATAAGATAGTGGCTGGTATTTTATCTTTTGTGAGTTATAATAGTATATTCTCCCTATAGCCCGGCACTCTTTGCTCGCGCCCTTCATTTAGTTGAAACTTTTAACTCCCCAAATCTTATATATAGCTAAGACAACCTTAAAGATTCTCAATTGTAGGAAAGATATGCCTTGATTGCTTCGGACGTATACCTTCAAGGAGGTGTACACAATGAAACACTATAAGTTAGTTTTGTTAGCCGTATGTATCCTAGGTCTTTTGATGTTCGGAGGCATTTGCGAGCCCGGACCAGGAGGAGGTTATGGGCCAGATCTAGTGGTAACTACCTTTGTGACCATAGGCCCTCCCACTTTGAACTTCGATGAGAAAGCGGAAGTACCCATTCGCGTCATAGTCAAGAATCAGGGCACTGTCGAAGCTGGTATCTTCAGGGTAGGCATAGAGAAAGTGAATACTGATCCTTATGAGGACGTAGTTCAATTCAGTGTTCCAGGGGAATACAATAGCTTTTTTCCCATTACAAAAGCTCCACTGGCTTTAGGAGCAACTGTCACCTTCGAAGGAAAAGCAATCTTCGCCCATGGTGAACATAATATTACCCTTTCCCTGAAAGCTGTCGCTGACAGTTGCGAGGGTTTGTCGAATCCGACCATAGGATGCATGGTAAAGGAAGCCAACGAGGACAACAACGAATCTACTCAAATATCAGTATCAATACCCTGATTGTTGGGATCTTCTTACTCAATCTTAAAGAGTCTCAATTGTAGAAAAGATATGCCTTGATCGTTTTGGAAGCGTTAGGCATATACCTTTATTTAAGGAGGTGTACATAATGAAACACTATAAGTTAGCTTTGCTATTAGT